>JBKBSR010000361.1:0-2960 GCA_046291055.1 Roseococcus sp. | reverse complement strand
CGGGGCCGCGGGGCTGCCCGGTGGCGCGCCCGGGCCGGTCCAGGCCAGCAGCCGCACGCGGTTCTCGCGCACCACGCCCGAGGCGCTGGCGATGGTGGTGATGAGAAGCTGGATGTGCCCGGCCACCAGATCCGTCACCGCCGGGCCCATGCCGCGATAGGGGATGTGGTTGAGGCGCAGCCCCGCGGCGAGCGCCAGCATCTCGGTCACGAAATGGCCGATGCTGCCCGCGCCGGAGCTGCCGTAATCCACCCGCCCCGGGTTCTCGCGCGCGTAGGCGATCAGGCCCTGGATGTCGCGCGGGGGGAAGTTCAGGTGCGTCAGCACGATGAAGGGCGAGCGCGCCAGCAGCGCGACGGGGGTGAAATCCCTCAGCGCGTCATAGGGCGTGCGCTGCACCACCGCCGAGCCGGCGAAGGAGGAGGAGGTGACCATGAGCGTGTGCCCATCCGCCGGCGCCTGCGCCACCTGGGCCGCGCCGATGGCGCCGCCCGCGCCGGGGCGGTTCTCCACCACGAAGGGCTGGCCGAAGCGCGCCTGCAGCTTCTCGGCCAGCGGGCGGGCCATCACGTCGTTCGACCCGCCGGGCGGGAAGGGGACGATGACGCGCACGGGGCGCTGCGGCCAGCCCTGCGCGCGCGCGCCGGCGGGCGCGAGGGCGGGGGCGAGCAGCAGCACGGGCAGGCTGCGACGGCGCATGGGCGTTTCCTCCGCGCGCAGTCTGCCAGCGCGATGCGCCGGGCTCAATCAGCTCGCGGTGATGCCGGCCTGCCGCGCCAGCCCGCCCCAGCGCTCCGCGAAGTCGCGGATGAAGGCGGCATAGGCCGCGCCCGTCACCGGCGGGTTGGGCGCGTAGTTGGCGAGCTGCTCGAGCCGCTGCGTCACCGCGGGCGCGGCCATGGCGGCCACCGCCGCCTCGGTCAGCCGCGCGGCGATCTCGGCGGGCAGGCCGCGCGGCGCGGAAAGCCCGGCCCAGGTGGTGTTGGTCAGCGGCGCGAAGCCCTGCTCGGCGAAGGTCGGGATCTCGGGGAAGGCGGGGATTCGGTTGGGCGTGGAGAGCGCCAGCACATGCACCTGCCGGTCGCGGATCATCTGGGTGTTGGTGGTGATGGGGTCGAACATGCTTTCGATGCGCCCGGCGAGCAGATCCTGCAGCGCCGGCGCGCTGCCGCGATAGGGGATGTGCTCGAGGTTGGGCAGGTTGGCGAGCCGCGCCAGATACTCGCCCATCAGATGCGTGCCGCTGCCCACGCCGGAGGAGCCGAAGCGCACCGACTGCCGCCGCGCCAGCGCCAGATAGTCGGCGAGCGTGCGGATCGGGCTGTCGCCCTTCACCATGAGAAGGTTCGCGCTCTCGGCCAGCAGGGCGAGGTGGGTGAAATCCTCCACCACGTTGTAGCCGAGGTTCGGATAGGTGCCGGCCGCGACGCCGAAGGGCGAGGAGTGGCTCATCACCAGGGTGTAGCCGTCGGGCGCGGCCTGGGCGGCGGCCTGGGCGCCGATGGTGCCGCCCGCGCCCACCCGGTTCTCCACCACCACCGACTGGCCGATGCGCGGGGCGAGCTCGGCCGCCAGCAGCCGGGCCATGGTGTCGGCGAAGCCGCCGGGCGGGAAGGTGGAGATCAGCCGGATCGGCCCGCGCGCGGGCCAGGGGGCGCCCTGGGCGAGGGCGGGGGCGGCGGCCAGTGCGGCAGGCGCGGCGAGAAGCGTGCGGCGACGGAACATCGGGCGGTGTGCCTCCTCGATCTGCCCGGGGCTTCGGCAGGCGCCGCCGGGCGGGGGCCAGTGTGGCGTCCCGCCGCCCGCCGAAGCAATGCGCGTGCCGCCCTTGAGGGGGGTGTCGCGGCGCGGTAATGCCTCGCGATCATTCCTGCACCGGGCCTCGCATGAGCAGCAGCAACGACATCCGCGCGACCTTCCTCGGCTATTTCGCGCGCCAGGGCCACACCATCGTGGAATCGAGCCCGCTCGTGCCGCGCAACGACCCCACGCTGATGTTCGCGAACTCCGGCATGGTGCAGTTCAAGAACGTCTTCACCGGGCTGGAGCACCGCCCCTACAGCCGCGCCACCACCGCGCAGAAATGCGTGCGCGCCGGCGGCAAGCACAACGACCTCGACAATGTGGGCTACACCGCGCGGCACCACACCTTCTTCGAGATGCTGGGCAACTTCTCCTTCGGCGACTACTTCAAGGAGCAGGCCATCGCCTACGCCTGGGAGCTGATCACGAAGGACTTCGCGCTGCCGAAGGAGCGGCTGCTCGTCACCGTCTTCAGCGAGGACGAGCAGGCGGCGGGCTTCTGGCGCAAGATCGCCGGCCTGCCGGAGGAGCGCATCATCCGCATCGCGACCGACGACAATTTCTGGCGGATGGGCGACACCGGCCCCTGCGGCCCCTGCAGCGAGATCTTCTACGACCACGGCCCCGCCATCCCCGGCGGCCCGCCCGGCAGCGCGGACGCGGACGGGGACCGCTTCATCGAGATCTGGAACCTCGTCTTCATGCAGTTCCTGGAGGAGCCCAAGGGCGTGCGCCACCCGCTGCCCCGCCCCTCCATCGACACGGGCATGGGGCTCGAGCGTTTCGCCGCCATCCTGCAGGGCAAGCACGACAACTTCGACACGGACACCTTCCGCGCCATCATCCTCGAGAGCGCGCACCTGACCGGGCAGGAGCCCGACGGGCGCTTCCGCGCGAGCCACCGCGTGGTGGCCGACCACCTGCGCGCCGGCGCCTTCCTGATCGCCGACGGCGTGCTGCCCTCGAACGAGGGCCGCGGCTATGTGCTGCGCCGCATCCTGCGCCGGGCCATGCGGCACGCGCACATGATGGGCGCGGCCGAGCCGCTGCTGCACCGCCTCTTTCCCGTGCTGGAGCGGCAGATGGCCGCGGCCTATCCGGAGCTCTCGCGCGCCGCGGCGCTGATCACCAAAACGCTGAAGCCCGAAGAGACGCGA
>JBKBSR010000360.1:0-3011 GCA_046291055.1 Roseococcus sp. | reverse complement strand
ACGCCCGACTCCCCCGCCCTGCTGCTCGAGGCCCTGGCGGCTGGGGCGGCCAGCGCCCGGGTGCTGGGCGCGGCCCCGCCGCCCGCGCCGGACGCCGCGCTCATGGCCGCGGCCCGCCGCCTGGGGCGCGAGGCCCTGGCCGAGCGGGTGATCCAGGCGGCCGGCCTGGGCCTTGCCCCGCCCGTCGCCCCGCCGATCGCGCGCAGCGACGCCCCCCCCGCCTGGTGGCGCGCCGACCCGCCGGAGGCGCCCGACCTCGCCGCCCGGCTCGGCCCCGTGGATCTGCTGGCCGAGGGCGCGGGGCTCGAGACCCGGCGCGAGCCGCTGCGCCGCCTCGCCGCGCTGCGCCGCACCGGGGCGCGGCGGCTGCTGCTCGCCACCGCCGCGCTGCCCGAGGGGATCATCCCCGGCTTCGGCGCCGATGCCCTCTGGCCCGCCGAGGCGCTGGGCGCCGCGCGCGCCGCCGCCCTGGACGCCGCCTTGCGCCCGCTCGGCCTCGCGCTGCCGCAGCTCTCCGCCCTGCCCGGGGCGCTGAGCGAGGCCGCCGCCCGCGCCGCCGGGATCGCCGCGCCCTGGTGGTGGTTCATGGGCGAGGCGGCCGTGCTCGATCTGCTGGCCGATTCCGGATGGACGCCCCGCGCCCATGCCCGCCACGGCCATCTCCTGCTCGTCGAGGCCGAGGCATGAGCCGGCCGCAGCGCATCTGCCTGCTCACCTCGGATTTCCCGGGGCCGGTGCGCAACGGCGGCATGGGCACCGCCTTCCTCGCCTGCGCCGAGCGCTTCCGCGACGCGGGCCACGAGGTGACGGTGCTGTTCGGCCCCGACTACACGGAGACGCTGCCCCTCGCCCACTGGCGGCGGCATTACGCGGAGCGCGGCATCGCCTTCGTGCCGCTGCACGCCCCGCCGGAGGAGCGCATCGTCGCCTACGAGGCCTGGCAGTGGCTCAAGGGGCGGCGCTTCGACGCCATCCACTTCCACGAGATGCGCGGCATCGGCCACTGGCTCGTGGTCGCCAAGCGCTGCGGCCTCGCCTTCGGGGAGACGGCGCTGGTCTGCCAGCTCCACTCCCCCACCCTCTGGCATCGCGCCCATTCGGCCGAGCCGCTCGACGATCTCGGCCTGCTGGAAACCGACTGGATGGAGCGGCAGAGCGCCGAGGGCGCGGATGTCGCCGCCGCTCCCTCGCGCTACCTGCTGGAGGAGGTGGCGCGCATGGGCTGGCGCCTGCCCGGGGGCGGGCGGGTGCTGCCCAACATGCTGCCGGCGGGTTTCCCCCGCGCCGCGCCCCCCGACGGCCCGCTGCCGGTGGAGGAGCTGGTCTTCTTCGGCCGGCTGGAGACGCGCAAGGGGCTCGACCTGTTCTGCGCCGCCCTCTCCCGGCTGGAGGCGGCGGGCCGCGCCCCGCGGCGCGTGAGCTTCCTCGGCAAGGTGGGCCAGATGGAGACGGGCCATGCCCTGGCCTGGCTGGCCGAGGCGGCCGGCGGCTGGCGCACCCCCTGGCGCGTGGTGAACGACCTCGACGCCGAGGGGGCGCGCGCCTTCCTCGCCGCGCCGGGGCGGCTCGCCGTCATCGCCTCGCGCATCGAGAACGCGCCCTATGCGGTGATCGAGTGCCTCGCCGCGGGGCTGCCCTTCCTCGCCCCGCGCCTGGGGGGCATCCCCGAACTCGTGGCGGAGGAGGAGCAGGCGAAGGTGCTCTACCCGCCCGGGGTGGAGGGGCTGGCCGCCGCCATGGCGCGCGCGCTTGAGCAGGGCGCCTGGGCCGCCCGCCCCGCCGTGACGCCCGAGGAGGCGACCGAGGCTTGGCTCGGCTTCCAGGCGCGGCTGCACCCCGCCCCGGCGGCCCCGGGCGCACCGGCCCTGGTCTCGGGCGCGCCGCTGGTCTCGGTCTGCATGGCGACGCATGAGCGGGTGGCGCCGCTCGCCCAGGCCATCGCCTCCATCGAGGCGCAGACCCATCCGCGCATCGAGCTGGTGCTGGTGGACGATGCGGGGCGGGACCCCGCGGCCCGCGCCTTCCTCGAGGCGCTGGCGCCGCGCTTCGCCGCGCGCGGCTGGCGGCTGCTGCGCAACGAGACGAACCTGTTCCACGGCGCATCCCGCCGCCGCGCGGTGGAGGCCGCGGCGGGCGAGTTCGTGCTGCTGATGGACGACGACAACGCCGCCCTGCCCGAGGCGGTGGAGGTGTTCCTGCGCGCCCTGCATCACCGGGGCGCGGACATCCTGACCTGCCAGTCCCAGGCCTTCGCCGGGGCGGGCCCGCCGCCCGCCGCCCGCGCCACCCGCCCCGCCTGGATTCCGGTGGGGCCGAGCGCGGCGCTGGGCGCCTTCGTCAACGCGCTGGGCGACACCAACATGTTCCTGCGCCGCACCGCCTGGGAGCGGCTGGGCGGCTTCACCGAGGAGCGCTGCAACTTCGAGGACTGGGAGTTCCTGCAGGCCGCCGTGCTGGCCGGGCTGGTGGTCGAATGCCTGCCCGAGATCCTCTACCGCTACCGGGTCTGGCCGCCGGCGCAGACGGGGGCGCAGGGGGCGGAGATGCTGCTGGCCAGCCACCGCCGCGCCGCCCGCCCCACCCTGGCCGCCCTGCCCGAGGCGCTGCGCCCGGCCATGCGCCTCGCCATCGAGCGGGAGGTGGCCGGCCAGCGGGCGCGGCGCGAGGGCTACTGGGCCAGGCTGCCGGTGGCCGCGCCCGAGCAGGCGATCATCAACGCCCACCCGCCGCAGAGCGCAGAGGCGCTGCTGGCGCTGGCCGAGGTGGTGGCCGCCAATGGCCAGGAGGAGACGGCGCGCGCGCTGGCCGGGCAGGCGCTGCGCCTCGCACCCGGCCATCCGGGGGCGCGGGCTTTTCTCGGCGCGTGACGCCGGCGCGCGACGCGCCTCAGCGGCGGGCCGCCGCGGCCGCCTCCGGCCCCTCGAGGATTTCGATTAGGCGCAGCGCATCGGCGCGGCCGAACCCCTCGCCCGATTCCGGCAGGCCGGGAAGGGCCGCGGCGAGTCGCGCCC
>JBKBSR010000359.1:0-3021 GCA_046291055.1 Roseococcus sp. | reverse complement strand
GCGTCCATGTCGGGGAAACGGGCCGCGGGATCCTTCGCCAGGGCGCGGGCGAGCACCGCCTCCACCGCCGGCCAGGGCGGCGCGCCGCAGGCGGCGAAGGAGCGCGGCGGCTGGTCGCGCAGGGCCGCGAACATGCGCGGCTCGTCATAGGGAAAATCGAGATGCGCCCGCCCGGCGATCAGCAGGAACAGCATCGCCGCCACGCCATACTGTTCGCCGGCGGGCGTGGCCGGCGGCGGCTCCTGCCCCGCCAGGCGGGCGGAGGCGTATTCCGGTTCGAAGAAGAAGCCCACGCCGCCGCGTTTCCACTGCGCGAAGGGGGAGGCGGGGTCGAGCGCGCGCGCATAGCCGTAGTCGAGCAGCCGCACGCCGCCGCCGGGCTCAACCAGCACATTGCCCGGATGCACGTCGCCATGGACCACGCCCGCGCGGTGCAGCAGGGCATAGGCCCGCGGCAGCGCGCAGAGCAGCGGGCCGAGCGCCCCGGGCTCCGCGGCCCGCACCGCCTGGAGGACGGGCGCGCCGGCAAGCCAGCCCGTGGCGAGCCAGGCTCGCCCCGCCTCCTCTCCGCGCGCGACCAGGGGCGGGGCAGGCGGCGCCGGCAGCAGCGCCATCAGCGCCGCCTCGCGCTCGAGCAGCGCGCGCGTGCTCGCCTGGTCGTTGCGCGCGATCTTCAGGGCCACGGAGCGGCCCGCTTCGTCCAGCGCCTCGTAGAGCGCGGTGTCGTCATAGACCTGCACGGCGCGGCGGATGCGGAAAGGCCCGATGGGCGCGCCGGGCGCAAGAGGCGCCTCCTCGGCCGCCGCAGCCGCGTCTGCCTCGATCAGGAAACCCTCGTTGATCAGCAGTTTGAGCAGGGGGAAGACGCGACGCAGCACGGCCTCGGCGGGCGCGCCCTCCGCCTGCGCCAACTGGCGCGCGGCGTCGGCGACGCGCATGGGCGCTTCGAACAGACGCGCCACGCGCTGGCCATCGGGCGTCAACACCTTGGAGCGCGCCCGCGCGCCGCCGCGGGTCAGCACCGCTTCGTCCGGCGCGCAGCCGGCGCGCGTCCGGTCCTCCTCGCGCAGCGCCGCGGCGGGGATCAGCCGCGTGCCGGGGGCGAGCTGAAGGGGGGCGTCAAGCCGCATGCGCGATCCCCCCCGGAGCGAAGCTCGTCGGATCCAGCCCGGCCAGCCCCGCCCGCAGCAGGGCGAACCGCCAAGCCGGCAGTTCCGGGTGCGGCAGGGCCGCGGCGGCGGCCAGGGCGCGCGCCAGCAGCCCGCACAGCCACAGCCGCCAGGAACGCCCTTGGCGCCAGGCCTCGCCGCCCGGTGCCGGATCGCGCCCCCAGGAGAGGAGGGACTCCTCGCCGCAGGAGACGGTGAAGGGCGCCGGTTCGGCCGGGGCCCCGGCGAGCAGGGGGCGCAGCGCCGCCTCCGCCCGTCGCCGCGCCGCCGCATCGGGGAAATAGGCGATGCAGCGATCGGGCCGGTGCAGGCCGCGCGCCGAGGCGGGCAGCTTGAAGCCGCTCGCCCCGGCCTCGGCCAGCGCCTGCGCCAGCGCCGGCAGCCGCTCGCACAGGGCGGGAAGCTCAGGCGCGATGTAGAGCTTCTCGGCCGTGCCCGGCTGCGGGGCCCGCCAGAACAGCCACTCGCCCGAAAGCCGGGGCGGTCCGAACCATTCCGCCACGGCGGGCCGCGCGGCGATGCGCGCGATCCCGAGGAAACGGCCCACCGCCTCCGCATCCGGCAACCGGCGCAGAGCGGCGGGGCCGCAGGGGCGCCGTCCGGCGAAGTAGAGGCTGGCGGTGAGCGGGTAGGGCTGGGAGCGCGGCGCCAGCGAAGCATGGCGCAGCGCCGCGAGGGAGAGCGCCATCACCGGCGTCGGCTCCGGCGCGACGGGCATGGCGAGGCCGAGGGCCAGCAACGCTGCCGGGCCGGAAAGCGGGCCGTCCGGGCTGTCCAGCGCGAGCGCCCCATCGCAGAGCGCGGCGACGGCCGCGCCTTGATCCGGCTCCTCCAGCGGCCAGGGGGCGGCCCCGTCGCGCCAGACGCTGGCGAAAGAGGAGGGGAGATCCAGCGGCTCGCCCCTGGCCCCGGCAGGGCGGAGCAGCAGGCGCCCGCCCGTCTCGGAGACAGGGCGCCAGAGCGGGCCGGGAAGCAGCCGTCCCTCGCGCGGGGCGACCGCACTTGCCCTCTCGTTCCTCGCTTGCGGCCGCACGCCGCCGCCCTTCCCCGGCCTCGCGGATCGAGGAGCGATCAGGCCTGCTGGAGCAGGCCCAGAAGTTCCTCCAGCGCCTCGTCGCCCAGGATGCGCGAGCAGCCCCGCGTGCCCGTCCCGGTGCACACAGTGCAGTTGGTGCCGCACTGGCACATCGCCTCATCGCCCGCCCCGGCCTGTTCGGCCGCCGGCAGCAGGCTGACGGCAAGATCGCGGCTGAGATCGTCCATGATCTGCTCCTTTCCTCCGAGGACCGGAAGCGACCCCCGGCCCTTCGAGTTTGCTTGGCGCGCCAGGCTGTCACATTGATCCGACGCAAGCCGAAGGAGGAGCGCGTGGAGCGGATGGAGGGCCTGCGGGGCCGCTGCGTGGCGCGGTTGCGGCGGCTGTTGCCCCCCTTCCCCGAAGCGCCGCCGCCCCCGCCGCCCGAGGGCATGGCGGCGCTGCTCGGGGAATCGCTCCGTCCGGCGGCGCGGTGGCTGCTGGCGGTGCTCGGCCTCGGGCTGGCGGCGGCGCTGGCGGAAGTGGCGCTGGTGGGCCTGCTCGGCCGCGTGCTGGACCGGCTGGGCGCCGAGCCGCCGGGCGTCGGCGTGCTGGCCGGCCTCGGCGCGCTGCTGCTCGGCGTGCCGCTGCTGCGTGCGGCGGGGGTGCTGACCGCGGCCTACATCCTCGCGCCGAATCTCGAGGCGCGGGCCGTCTGGACGGCCCATCAGCGGGTGCTCTCCGCGCCGCTGGAGGCGGTGCGCGCCACCCCCCACGGGCGGATCGCGGAGCGGGTGGCGGAGCTGGGCGCCGCGCTGCGCTCCCTCGCGGCGCAGG
>JBKBSR010000358.1:0-3021 GCA_046291055.1 Roseococcus sp. | reverse complement strand
CCCACGGGCACCTGGCCCTTCAGCGCATCCGCCGCGCCCACCACGGCGCATTCCGCCACGTCGCGGTGGCTCGCCAGCACCTCCTCCATCGCGCCGGTGGAGAGGCGATGGCCCGCGACGTTGATGATGTCGTCCGTGCGGCCCATCACCCAGACGAAGCCCTCCTCGTCGATCATCCCGGCGTCCGAGGTGTCGTAATAGCCGGGGAAGGTGGAGAGATAGGCCTCGCGGTAGCGCGCATCGGCGTTCCACAGCGTCGGCGCGCAGCCGGGCGGCAGCGGCAGCTTCACCACCAGCGCGCCTTCCCGCCCGCGCGGAACCTCCTGCCCGGAGGGATCGAGCACGCGCACCTCGAAGCCCGGAGAGGGCTTGCCGCCCGCGCCGGGGCGCGGCGGGAAGAGGCCGAACTCGCGGAAGCCCGCGGTGATGGGCCAGCCCGTCTCGGTCTGCCACCAGTGGTCCACCACGGGCTTGCCGAGCTTCGCCGCCGCCCATTCGGCGGTGGGGGGATCGCAGCGCTCGCCCGCCAGATAGAGCGCCTCGAGCCGCGAGAGATCGTGGCGGGCCATGTGCCTCCCCTCCGGATCCTCCTTCTTGATGGCGCGGATCGCGGTGGGCGCTGTGAAGAGCAGCTTCACGCCATGCTCCGCGCACACCCGCCAGAAGGCGCCGGGATCGGGCGTGCCCACGGGCTTGCCCTCGTAGAGGACGGAGGTGCAGCCCGCGAGCAGCGGCGCATAGACGATGTAGGAATGGCCCACCACCCAGCCCACGTCCGAGGCCGCCCAGAACACGTCGCCTGCGCCCACCCCGTAGATCATGGACATGGAGCGGTGCAGCGCCACCGCATGCCCGCCATTGTCGCGGAGAATGCCCTTGGGCTTTCCCGTCGTGCCGCTGGTGTAGAGGATGTAGAGCGGATCGGTGGCCGCCACCTCCACGCAGGGGTGGGGCGCGCCGGCGGCCTCGACCTCCGCGTAGTCCAGGTCGCGGCCGGGCAGCATCTCGCAGCGCGCCTGCTCGCGCTGCAGGATCAGGCAGAAATCCGGCTTGTGCGCGGCCATGCCGATGGCCGCGTCCAGGAGCGGCTTGTAGGGGACGACGCGCCCGGGCTCGAGGCCGCAGCTCGCGCTGATCACGGCCTTGGGTGTGGCGTCCTCGATGCGCGCGGCGAGCTCGGCCGCGGCGAAGCCGCCGAACACGACGGAATGGATCGCCCCCAGCCGCGCGCAGGCCAGCATGGCGATCACCGCCTCGGGCACCATCGGCATGTAGATGATCACGCGGTCGCCCTTGCCGACGCCGCGCGCGGCGAGGCCGCCCGCGAGCCGCGCCACTCGGCCCTGGAGCGCGGCGTAGGTGATGCGCTCCTTCCGGCCCGTCATCGGGCTGTCGTGGATCAGCGCCGGTTGCTCGCCCCGGCCCGCGGCCACATGGCGATCCAGCGCGTTGTGGCAGGTGTTCAGCCGGCCGTCGGGGAACCAGCGGCCATAGAGGCCGAGGGAGGGGTCGAAGGCCCGGGAGGGGGCGCGGGCCCACTCGATGCCCCGGGCGGCATCGAGCCACCAGCCCTCCGGGTCCTTCCGCCAGGCCGCATAGGCCTCCTCGTAGCGGGACATGACGCGCCCTCCTTCCCTGCCTCTTTGCCGGAAAACTGCGCCCGCGGGCGTTGCTTCGCAAGCGTCGCGGCCGCACCATGGAGGGCATGTTCCGGCGCTTCGCGTCCCTGCCCGGCAATCTGCGGGGCGCCATCCTGATGTCGCTCGGCGCCGTGCTCTTCGCCGTGGAGGCGCTGTTCATCCGCTGGATGAGCGAGCGCGGCATCCCCACCACCACCCAGCTCCTCGCCCGCTCGCTGGGGCAGCTCGTCTGGGTGCTGCCGCTGATCGCGGCGGGCGGGCTCGCTGTGTTCCGTACGCGGCGGGCGGGGCTGCACCTGCTGCGCGGCCTCTCCTCGGCCGCCACATGGGGGCTCTACTTCCTCTCCTTCGCCTTCCTCGACCTCGCCACCGCCACGGTGCTCAGCTTCACCAACGTGATGTTCACGACGCTGCTCGCGCGGCCCGTGCTGGGGGAGCGGGTGGGGGCGGCGCGCTGGGCGGGCACGCTGATCGGCCTCGCGGGGGTGGCGGTGATGCTGCGCCCGGGCAACGAGGCGCCGCTGCCGGGCGTCCTCGCGGCGCTGGGGGCGGCGCTGGCCTGGTGCGGCATCACCCTCACCTCGCGCATGCTCTCGCGCACCGAGCGCACCGAGACGGTGCTGGCCTGGGTGGGCCTCGTCACCTCGCTCTGCGTGCTGCCCTTCGCCCTCTGGGGCTGGCGGCCCATAGGCGCGGGGGATGCGCTGATCCTTCTCGTCTTCGGTCTGCTCACGCCGGGCATCATCTGGTTCGTCACCGAGGCGCTGCGCGCGGGCGAGGCGAGCGCGGTGGCGCCCTTCCAGTATCTGCGCCTGGTCGTGATCATGTGCTTCGGCTGGCTGCTCTTCGCCGAAATCCCGGACCTCTGGGCGCTCGCCGGGGCGGCCGTCATCCTCACCGGCGCGGTGATCGTCACCATCGCCGAGGCGCGGCGGCGATGACGCTGGCGCTGCAGGCCGCGCCTCTGCTCGTGCTGCTCGCGCTGCTGGCCAGCGGGCGCGCTGGGCCGATCGCCGCCTGCGGCGTGGCGCTGCTGCTGGCCCTGCCCGCCATCGCGCTCAGCCTGCCCGCGGGGGCCACGCTGCCGGGCTTCCTGCCGGGGACGAGCCTCTCGGCCGCCTGGCTCGCGCTGCAGCCCATGGCCATCGTGGCGGGCGGCCTCGCCTTCCACGCGGCGGTGGAGCGGCGCGGCGGGGCCGAGGCGCGCCCGCCCAGCCCGGCGCGCGTCTTCGCCGTCACCCTGCCGCTCGGCTGCTTTCTGGAGAGCGTCACGGGCTTCGCGGTGGGCGCGGTCTTCGCGCTGGCGGCGCTGCGGGCCATGCGGATCGGCGGCGCGGTGGCGGTGGCGCTGGCGGTGCAGGCGCTGGTGCTGGTGCCCTGG
>JBKBSR010000015.1:0-17935 GCA_046291055.1 Roseococcus sp. | reverse complement strand
CCGCGCTGCGTGACCAAGCGCAGCAACTGCGGCAGCGCGTGGCGCGGTTCCGGCTGTGAGCGGTACAGCGGCCGTGGGACGGCGACGTGGCCTCGGCCTCCAGCCGCGCCAGCGCCTGGCGGATGGGGGTGCGGGAGACGCCGAAGCGCCGCGCCAGCTCCTGCTCCGTCAGGCGCTGGCCGGGGGGCAGGCTGCCGTCGCGGATGGCGGCGCGCAGCCGCGCGGTCAGGTCCGGGCCGGGCGGGGTGTCCATGGCCCATCCTAGCCCGGCTGGACATGGCTGGATACAGCGGGATACAAACCCGCATGGATTTCGAGCGGGTCTGGGACGTGCTGGTGGTGGGCGGCGGCAACGCGGCCCTCTGCGCGGCCATCAGCGCGCGCCGGGCCGGCGCCTCCGTGGTGGTGGCCGAGCACGCGCCGCGCGCCATGCGCGGCGGCAACTCCCGCCACACGCGCAACCTCCGCGCCCTGCACCCCGCGCCGACCGAGGTGCTGACGGAGAGCTACCTCGAGGAGGAATACTGGGACGACCTGCTGCGCGTCACGGGCGGCCGCACCGACGAGGCGCTGGCGCGCATGACCATCCGCGCCAGCGAGCACGCCCCCGGCTTCCTCAGCGAGTGCGGGGTGGTGTTCCAGCCCTCGCTCTCGGGCACGCTCTCGCTCTCGCGCACCAACGCCTTCTTCCTGGGCGGCGGCAAGGCGCTGGTGAACGCGCTCTACCGCACGGCCGAGCGGCTCGGCGTGGCCATCCTCTACGACACCGAGGTGCAGCACATCGCCCTCGAGGACGGCTTCGCGCGCGAGGCCATCCTCTCCTGGCGCGGCTTTCCCCGGCGCATCCGCTTCAAGGCGGTGGTGGCGAGCGCCGGCGGCTTCCAGGCCAACCGCGAATGGCTGCGCCGCTACTGGGGCGATGCGGCGGACCGTTTCCAGATCCGCGGCACGCCCTATGCCCAGGGCCGCGTGCTGCGGAACCTGCTGGACCAGGGCGTGCAGGAGGTGGGCGACCCCACCCAGTTCCACGCCGTGGCGAACGACGCGCGCGCGCCGATGGAGGATGGCGGCCTCGCCATGCGGCTCGACTGCGTGCCCTTCTCCATCGTGGTGAACCGGGACTGCGAGCGCTTCTACGACGAGGGCGAGGATGTCTGGCCCAAGCGCTACGCCATCTGGGGGCGGCTCATCGCCCAGCAGCCCGGCAGCCGCGCCTTCGCCATCACCGACAGCACGGCGCTGACCGATTATCTGCCGAGCGTCTTCCCGCCCGTGCGCGCCGACAGCATCCGCGAACTCGCCGGCAGGCTGGGCCTCGATCCGGACAAGCTGGAGCGCGTGGTGGCGGAATACAACGCGGCCGTGCGCCCCGGCGCCTTCCACCCGACGAAGCTGGACGAGTGCCGCACGGAAGGCCTCACGCCGCCCAAGAGCCACTGGGCCCGGCGCATCGAGACGCCGCCCTTCATCGGCCATCCGCTGGCGCCGGGCATCACCTTCACCTTCCTGGGCGTGAAGGTGAACGAGCGCGCCCGCGTCATCATGCAGGACGGCAGGCCGAGCGCGAACCTCTTCGCGTCGGGCGAGATCATGGCCGGCAACATCCTCGGCCAGGGCTATCTCGCCGGCTTCGGCATGACCATCGGCACCGTGTTCGGACGGATCGCAGGCGAGGAGGCGGCGCGCCATGCGCGAAACTGAGACGCTGGCCGAGGCGCGGCGGCAGATGGAGATCTGCAACGCCTGCCGCTACTGCGAAGGCTACTGCGCGGTCTTCCCCGCCATGGCGATGCGCCGCGCCTTCTCGGAGGGCGATCTCGCGCATCTCGCCAACCTCTGCCACGGCTGCAAGGGCTGCTACCACGCCTGCCAGTATGCGCCGCCGCACCCCTTCGGCGTGAACATCCCCGCCACTTTCGCCACGCTCCGCCAGGAGAGCTACGCCCATTACGCCTGGCCGCCCGCCATGGGCCGGCTGTTCGAGCGCAACGGCAGCGTCGTCGTCGGCGTCACCGTGCTGGCCGTGACGCTGGTGCTGCTGCTGACCATGGCGCTGCAGGATCCCGCGGTGCTCTACACCGCGCAGACCGGCACCGGCGCCTTCTTCCGCGTCATCCCCTACTGGCTGATGGTCGGCATGGCGGGGCTCAGCTTCGGCTGGGGGCTCTTCGCCATGGGCGTGGGGGCCTCGCGCTACTGGCGCGGCACCGCCCCCGGCGCGGGGCTGCCGCCGGCGAGCCTCGGCGCGGCGGCCGAGGCGGCGGGCGACATCCTGACGCTGCGCAACCTGGGCGGGGGCGGGCATGGCTGCAACGACCTCGACGACCGCTTCGGCATGACGAAGCGCTGGCTGCACCATGCGATGTTCTATGGCTTCCTGCTCTGCTTCGCGGCGACGACGGTGGGGGCCATCTACCACCACGTCTTCGGCTGGAAGTCGCCGCACGCCTTCCTCTCCCTGCCGGTGCAGCTCGGCGCCTGGGGCGGGGTGGGGCTGATGATCGGCACGGGCGGGCTGATCTGGCTCAAGACCGTGACCGACCCGGGGCCGGTGGCCAAGCGGCTGCTGGGCGGCGAATACGCGATGCTTGCGCTGCTCTTCCTCATCGCCGCCACGGGGCTGCTGCTGCTGGCGCTGCGGCACACCGGGGCGATGGGGGTGATGCTGGCGCTGCACCTCGGTTTCGTGCTCGCCTTCTTCCTGCTGCTGCCCTACAGCAAGATGGTGCATGGCGCCTATCGCGGCCTCGCGCTGCTGCGCAACGCGCGGGAGAAGCGGGCCGGGAGGGGCTGAGACGGGGGAAACGAGGATGATCGCACGCCGCGCGGCACTGCTGCTGCTGGCCACGCCCGCCCTGGCGCGGGCCCAGGCCTTCCCCGCCCGGCCGCTGCGGCTGATCATCCCCTTCACCGCCGGCGGCTCGAACGACATCGTGGGCCGGATCGTGGCCGAGGGCATGGCCGCGCGGCTCGGCCAGCCCATGGTGGTGGAGAACCGGGGCGGCGCGGGCGGCATCCTCGGCAACGACATCGTGGCGAAGGCGCCGCCCGATGGGCACACGCTGCTGCTCGCGGGCAGCGGCAGCTTCACCATCTCGAGCCTCGTGCACCCGCGCATCCCCTATGATCCGGTGAACGGCTTCGCCGCCATCGGCTATATGGGCGCGGCGCCCAACGTCATCGCCATCGATCCGCGCCTGCCGGTGCGCAATCTCGCGGAGCTGCGGGAGTTCGGCCGCGCCGCCCGCCCGGCGATGACCTTCGCCTCGCCCGGCGCGGGCACCACGGCGCATGCGCTGGGCGCGATGATCGCCCTCACCCTCGGCTTCGAGATCGAGTTCATCCACTACCGCGGCACCGCCCCGGCGCTGACCGACGTGGTGGCCGGGCGCGTGCAGTTGATCACCAACGCCGCCGCCCCCTTCCTGCCCTTCCTGCAGGCCGGCACGCTGCGGGCGCTGGCGGTGGCGGGGCGGCAGCGCGCCTCCATCCTGCCCGAGCTCTCCACCTCCTTCGAGCAGGGCTTCCCGGAGCTGGACAGCGCCACCTGGTACGGGCTGCTCGCGCCCGCGGGCACGCCGCCCGAGGCCATCGAGCGGCTGCACGCCGCGCTCAACGCCACGCTGGCGGATCCCACGGTGCGCCCGCGCCTGGTGGAGAACGGGGTGGAGGTGGAAACCAGCCCCAGCCCCGCCGATTTCGCCCGCTTCCTGGCGAGCGAGCGCGAGCGCTGGGGCGCGATCGTGCGCCGCGCCGGCCTGCGTGTGGAGTAGCGGCCCGCCGCGGCCCCCGCGCGCTCGTACCAGCGGCCGCTGTTTCTGACGCCTGAAGCTGCGGCGCGGTCACTGGTATGCCCTTGTTTCGGCACGCAGCCGCCACACCAACCCTGCGCGCGATACGGGCGGCATCGGATGCCGCCCGTATCAGATGTGCAGCGCGCGCCCCTCGACGGCCAGCGCCGCCTCCTTCACCACCTCGCTCAGCGTCGGGTGGGCGTGGCAGGTGCGCGCCACATCCTCGGCCGAGGCGCCGAACTCCATGGCGAGCGCGATCTCCGCGATCAGCGTGCCGGCATCGGGGCCGATGATGTGCGCGCCCAGCACGCGGTCGGTCTTCGCGTCGGCGAGGATCTTCACGAAGCCGTCCAGCTCGCCCATGGCGCGGGCGCGGCCATTGGCCATGAAGGGGAACTTGCCGGCCTTGTAGGCCAGGCCGCGTTCCTTGAGCTGCTCCTCTGTCGCGCCCACCGCGGCCACCTCGGGCCAAGTGTAGATCACGCTCGGCACGGTGTCGTAGTTGATGTGCGGCTTCTGCCCGGCGAGCTGCTCGGCCAGGGCCACGCCCTCCTCCTCGGCCTTGTGGGCCAGCATGGGGCCCGCGATGGCGTCGCCGATGGCCCAGATGCCGGGAACGCTGGTCGCGAAATGCGCGTCGGTGCGGATGCGGCCGCGCTCGTCCAGCGCGACGCCCACCGCCTCCAGCCCCAGCCCCTCGGTGTAGGGGCGGCGGCCGATGGCGAGCAGCACCACATCGGCGCGCAGCCTCTCTGGCGCGCCGCCGGCGGCGGGCTCCAGCGTCAGGTCCACGCCCGCGTCGTCCGCCTTGGCGGAGGTGACCTTGGTGCCCAGGCGGAAGCTCATGCCCTGCTTCGCCAGGATGCGCTCGAACTGCTTGCGGATTTCGCCGTCCATGCCGGGCAGGATGGCGTCGAGATACTCGACCACCGTGACCTTGGCCCCGAGGCGGCGCCAGACGCTGCCGAGCTCGAGCCCGATCACGCCGCCGCCGATCACCACCAGATGCCCCGGCACCTCCGCGAGCTCCAGCGCGCCGGTGGAGGTGACGATGCGCCGCTCGTCCACCTCCACGCCGCGCAGGGGCACGCTCTCGCTGCCGGTGGCGATGACGATGTGCTTCGCCGCGTACTCCTTGCCGTCCACGGCGACCTTTCCGGGAGCGGCGATGCGGCCCGCGCCCTTCAGCCAGGTGACCTTGTTCTTGCGGAACAGGAACTCCACGCCCTTCACGTTGGCGCCCACCACCTCGGCCTTGCGCGCCTGCATGCGCGCGAGGTCGAGCGAGACGGCGCCGACATTCACGCCGTGCTCGGCCAGCTTGTGCTTCGCCTCCTCGAAATGCTCGGAGGACTGCAGCAGCGCCTTGGAGGGGATGCAGCCCACGTTGAGGCAGGTGCCGCCCAGCGTGGCGCGCTTCTCCACGCAGGCCACCTTCATGCCGAGCTGCGCGGCGCGGATGGCGCACACATAGCCCCCGGGCCCCGCCCCGATCACGATGACGTCGAAACTCTCGGACATGACTCTGGCCTCGCCTCAACCGGGCCGGGAAAATCGCCCGGCGCGCGGCGCAAGGCAAGCTCAGCCCCAGGCGCGGCGGGCGGCCTCCAGCATCACCTCGATCTTGCGCCACTGGGCGGTCTCGGAGAGCGCATTGCCCCCGATGCCGGAGGCGAAGCCGCATTGCGGCGAGAGGGCGAGCTGTGCGGGGTCGAGGAAGCGGGCCGCCTCCTCGATGCGGCGCAGCAGGGCGTCCACCTCCTCCACCTCGCCCGACTTGGTGGTGATGAGGCCGAGCACCACCATCACCCCCTTGGGCACGAAGCGCAGCGGGGCGAAGCCGCCGGCGCGCTCGGTGTCGTATTCCAGCAGGAGGCGGTCGAAGCGCAGCCCGCCGAAGACGGCCTCGGCGATGGCGTCGTAATGCCCCTCGCGGTGCCACATGCTGGCGCGGTTGCCGCGGCAGATGTGCAGCCCCGTGACGACATGGGCGGGAAGCCCCGCTATCACGGCGTTGTCGGCCGCGATGGCGCGTTCGAGGTTGGCGAGCGGGTTCTCGCCGCGCGCCTGCATCCGCGCGAGGGTGGCGGGGTCCACATAGCCGGTGAAGCTCGGCTCATCGAGCTGCAGATAGGCGCAGCCCGCGGCCGCGAGCTCGCGCGCCATCGCCTGCTGGATGGCGACGACATCGGCGAGGAAGGCGTCGCGGTCCGCGTAATGGGGCGCGGAGCCCGCGATGTCGCACATCTGCGCCACGCGGTCGGGGCCCATCAGGGTGATCTTGGCGGGCAGGGGGCTGTTCGCGGTGACGAAGCGCAGCTCCTCGAGGGGGAAGCTGCGGCGCAGCCGGAGCCGGCCGGTGGCGGGCGTCCGGAAGGAGAGCACCGCGTCCTCGCCCTTCGCGCCCGGGGTCTCGCCGGCGTAGATGTTGTCGGGCGCGGCCAGGAAGCTTTTCCAGGCGCCGGGCCAGAGATCCCAGCCCTCCACCTCGGAGAAGCTGACCTGCCAGTTGAGGCGGCGATATTCGCCATCGGTCACGAAGGGCAGGCCGATGGCCTGCTGCTTCGCCAGCAGCGCGCGGATCGCCGCGTCCTGCGCGGCGCGCAGCCCCTCGGCGTCCAGCACGCCCTTCGCGTGCCGCAGGAAGGCGGCCTTGAGCTCCTCGGGCCGCAGGAAGCTGCCCACCTGGTCCACGCGCATGCCGCGCAGCGGGTTCGTCTCCATGGCGCAGAGGCTGGCGCGGGCGCGGCGCGCTGTCCATCGTCCCGCTTGGCAAAGCCGCGCGGGCCGGTCCAACATCGCCCATGACGGCGCCGACAGACGCGCCCGCAACGGTTCTGGAGGAGCTTCCATGGCGCATGACGCCGCGCGGCTGACGCGCCGCAGCACCCTGGCCCTGGGCGGCGCCGCCCTCGCGAGCCCCGCGCTCGCGCAGGGGCGTTTCCCCGAGCGGCCCATCCGCCTGATCATCCCCTGGCCGCCGGGCGGCAGCGCGGATGTGCAGATGCGCAGCCTCGCGGAAGTCGCGGTGCGCAGCCTCGGCCAGCCGGTCGTCACGGAGAACCGCGCCGGCGCGGGCGGCACGCTGCACGCCGTCCACCTCGCGCGCGAGGCGCGGCCCGACGGCTACACGCTGGGGCAGATGCACCTCTCCATCATCCGCCGGCCCTTCCTGGTGCGCACCCCGCAATGGGACGCGACGACGGACTTCACGCACATCATCGGCCTGACGGGCTGGCTGTTCGGCGTGGCGGTGCGCGCCGACAGCCCCTTCCAGAGCTTCCCCGAGCTCATCGCCCATGCGCGCCGCAACCCGGGCGCGCTGACCTACGCCACCTCGGGCATCGCCACCACCAACCACCTCGCCATGGAGGACATCGCGGCGCGCGAGCGCATCGAGTTCACCCATGTGCCCTTCCGCGGCGCGACCGAGGGCATCACCGCGGTGCTCGGCGGCCAGGTGAGCATGATCGCCGACAGCAGCGCCTGGGCGCCCGCGGTGGAGGCGGGGCAGATGCGCCTGCTCTGCGTCTGGAGCGCGGAGCGCGCGGCGCGCTTCCCCAATGTGCCCACGCTGCGCGAGCTCGGCTACGACATGGTCGTGACCAGCAACTACGGCATCAGCGGCCCGCCGCGCATGGATCCGGGCGTGGTGCGCATCCTGCACGACGCCTTCCACGCCGCGCTGATGAGCGAGGAGAACACGCGCGTGCGCGCCCAGTTCGACATGCCGCTCGTCTATCTAAACAGCGAGCAGTACCAGCAGTTCGTCGTGCAGCGCGCCGCCTGGGAGCGCGACATGGTGAACCGCCTCGGCATCCGCATGGAGTGACGCGGGCGGCCGGAGCGGCCGGAAGGAGGGAGGAGACGAGAATGAACAGCACACGCCGCGCCCTGCTGGGCGCGATGGCGATCGCGCCGCTGGCCGCGCCCGCCAGCGCGCAGGGCCGCTACCCGAACCGGCCCATCCGCTTCCTCATCCCCTGGCCGCCCGGCGGCTCGCTCGACGCGCTCCACCGCAACGTGTTCGAGCTGATGGCGAAGGATCTCGGCCAGAACGTGGTGGTGGAGAACATGCCCGGCGCGCGCGGCACCCGCGCCGCCGTGTTCCTGGTGCAGCAGGCGCGGCCCGACGGATACACGCTCGCGCACCACCATCTCTCCATCCTGCGCCACCCCTTCCTGACGCGGCAGCAGACCTGGGATCCGATCAACGACTTCACCTACATCATGCAGGTCTCGGGCTTCGTGTTCGGCACGGTGGTGCACCGCGACAGCCCCTTCCGCAGCTTCGCCGAGCTGATGGCGGAGGCGCGGCGCCGGCCCGGGCAGCTCACCTACTCCACCTCGGGCATCGCCACGACGAACCACCTCGCCATGGAGGATCTTCTGGCGCGCGAAGGGGCGCGGATGGAGCACATCCCCACACGCGGCGCGCAGGAGGGGGTGACCATGCTGCTCGGCCGGCAGATCGACGTGATCGCCGACGCCCAGGCCTGGCGGCCGCAGGTGGAGAACGGCGATTTCCGCCTGCTCTCGGTCTGGACGCGCACGCGCCTGCCCTCCTTCCCCGATGCGCCCACGCTGCACGATCTCGGCTATGGCATGACCGTCACCTCGCCCTATGGCGTGGCGGGGCCCAAAGGGCTGCCGGCGGAGGTGGTGCAGATCTTCCACGACAGCTTCCGCAAGGCGATGCTGGACGAGACGAGCCAGGCGATCATCCGCCGCTGGGAGATGCCCGACGAGTATCTCGGCCCCCAGGCCTATCTCGAGTTCGCGCGCGAGCGCGTGGCCTATGAGCGTGAGATGGTGCGGCGGCTGAACCTCAGCATCGACTGACGCCGAGGGCGCTGCCTTCGAGGGCCTGGCCATGAAGAAGGGCGCCGGATCGCTCCGGCGCCCCCTGTCCGGCCGCGCCCCTCGAGAGGCCGCTCAGCGCCGCATGCGGACGTGGCGCAGCTCCAGATCCTCGGCCGCGCGCATGGTGAAATCGGCCACCGTGTCGCGCACCGCGAAGATCTGCGGCTCCTGGTGCAGCGGGATCATGGGCACCAGCTCGCGGAAGCGCGTCCAGTAGCGGGCCGCGAGTTCCTGCCGCCGCGGGTCGTCGAGGTTGAGCGTGCCGATCTCGGCCGCGAGGCGGTCCATCTCCGCGTCGCGGAAGCGGCCCCAGTTGAAGCTGCCCTCGCCCAGAAGCTCGCGCGCGGGGTTGGTGATGTCGAAGTTCCCCGGCGTCCAGCCCAGCAGGTAGAACTGGTATTCGCCGGCGCCGCCGCGCTGCAGGAAACGGCCGAAGGGCATGGCGTCCAACCGCGCCTGGATGCCGGCGCGCTGCAGCATGGCGGTGGCCGCCTGGCAGATCGCCTCGTCGTTGATGTAGCGGTTGTTGGGGCAGTTCAGCGTGAGACGGAAGCCGTTGGGATAGCCCGCCTCGGCCAGCAGCCGGCGCGCGGCGTCGAGGTCGAAGGGCAGGCGCTCGTTCAGCGCCGCCACATGGCCCGTCACCGCCGGGGCGATCGGCAGGCCCGAGGCGGTGGTGGAGCCGCGCAGCACCACGCGCGTGATCGTGTTCATGTCGATGGCGTGGTAGAGCGCCCGGCGCACGCGCACGTCGCGCAGCGGGTTGGGGCGGCCGGGTTCGTCCAGGCTCTCCTCGCGCGCCACGTCCATGGCGAGGTAGATGGTGCGCGCCGTGGGCCCCTGGACAAGGCGCACACCCGGGGCCTGCTGGACCTGCTGCACGTTCTGAAGCGGCACGTGGTACATCACGTCCAGCTCGCGCGAGAGCAGCGCGGCGAGGCGCGTCGGCGCGGAGGCGATGGGGCGGAACACCGCGCGGGTGATGCCGTGCTGCATCTCCGCCGCCGCCCAGTAGTTCGGGTTGGGCGCCAGCACGGTGCGCTCGTCCGCCACGCGCTCGGTCACGCGGAAGGGGCCGGTGCCGTTGGCGTTGAGCTGCGCGAAGGCGGTGGCCGCGCCCGGCTGGCCCGCCCGCGCCACGGCCATGGCGTTGTTCGCCTCGACCCAGGGGCGCGACATGACGAAGAACAGCGCCAGATCCTGCAGCAGGATGGGGTTCGGCGCGCGCGTGTCCATCTCCACCGTGTGGTCGTCGATGGCGCGCACCGCCACCACCGACTGCAGCGTGTAGGCCATGTCGTTCTGGCGCACGCGCTCGGCCGACATCACCACGTCGGCGGCGGTGAAGGGCTCGCCGTTGTGGAAGCGCACGTTGCGGCGCAGGTGGAAGCGCCAGGTGGTGGGCGAGACGCGTTCCCACCGCTCGGCCAGGGCGGGGCGCAGCGAGCCGTCCGGCTGGCGCTTCACCAGCGGCTCATAGACGTTCTCCTTCATCGTGTTCGTCACGCCGTGGTTGTTGGCGTGCGGATCGAGGCCGAGGATGTCGTTCGCCGTGGCCCAGGTGAAGGTGGTGGCGCCGGCCGGCAGGGCGGCGAGCGCCGCGCCGACGACGCCGGCGAGCAGGGTGGCGCGCAGCGTGGCGCGGCCCGCGGTGTTCCGCATGGAGACTCTCCCAGATGAAGGCAGCGAAAGATGCCGGCCCTCCCCCCTTCCGTCCAGGGGGGAGCGGCGGCACCTTCGCGACATGATCATCCTCGAGAACGCCACCCTGATCGACGTGCTGGCCGGCGAGCCCCGCCCCGGCGCCCATGTGCTCATCGAAGGCGGAACGATCCGCGAGGTGAGCGCGCAGCCCATCGCCAGCGCCGCGGCGCAGCGGCTCGACCTGCGCGGCCGCAGCCTGCTGCCCGGGCTGATCGACGCGCATGTGCACGTGGTGGCCACCACGGCCAACCTCGCGCAGAACGCGCTGCTGCCCGATGCGCTGATCGCCCACCGCGCCGCCGGCATCATGCGCGAGATGCTGCACCGCGGCTTCACCACGGTGCGCGACCTGGGCGGGGCGACGCTCGGCCTGCGCCTCGCCTGGGAGGAGGGGCTCTTCGAGGGGCCGCGCCTCGTGCTCTGCGGCAAGGCGCTGTCGCAGACCGGCGGCCACAGCGATTTCCGCGGCCGCCACGACACGCGCGGCACGGGTTTCTTCGAGGCGCGGCTCGGCATGCTGGGCCGCATCGTGGACGGCGAGGCGGAAGTCCGCCGCGCCTGTCGCGAGGAGATCAAGGCGGGCGCCGACTACATCAAGGTGATGGCCAATGGCGGCGTCGCCTCGCCGGTGGACCCCATCGCCTTCCTCGGCTTCAGCGAGGGCGAGCTGCGCGCGGCGGTGGAGGAGGCGCGCATGGCCCAGACCTATGTGGCCGCGCATCTCTACACGGACGAGGCGATCTCCCGCGCCGTGCGCTGCGGGGTGCTCAGCCTCGAACATTGCAACCTGATCACCGAGGAGACGGCGCGCGCCGCGGCCGCGGCGGGCTGCATCGCCTGCCCCACGCTGGTCACCTACGAGGCGCTGAAGGAGGAGGGGGCCGCCCTCGGCCTCGGCCCCGAGAGCGTGGCGAAGATCGACACGGTGCGCGTGGCCGGCCTGCACTCGCTCGAGGTGATGCAGCGCGCGGGGCTGACCATGGCCTTCGGCACCGATCTGCTCGGCCCGATGCACCGCCACCAGTCGGAGGAGTTCGTCATCCGCCGCCGCGTGCAGCCGGCGATGGAGGTGATCCGCTCCGCCACCCTCCACGCGGCGAAGCTGCTGCGCATGGAGGGGAGGATCGGCGTGGTGGCCGAGGGCGCCTTCGCCGATCTCGTGGTGGTGGAGGGAGACCCGCTGCAGGACATCGCGCTGCTGACGCGCCAGGGCGCGCACATGCCGCTGATCATGCAGGGCGGGCGCGTGGTGAAGAACACGCTGCATTAACGGGGCCGGCCGGCGGGCCGGCTTCTCAGCGCCGCCGGAAGCGCTCCACCGCGGCGACCAGGGCGGTGCGGATGCCGGGCTCCAGCGCCGAATGCCCGGCGTCGGGCACGATGGTCAGCCGCGCGCGCGGCCAGGCGGCGGCGAGTTCGAAGGCCGTCTCGCCTGGGCAGACCATGTCGTAGCGGCCCTGGATGATCTCGGCCGGGATGTGCGCCACGCGCCCCATGTGCGCGAGCAGCCCGCCCTCCGGCAGGAACAGCTTGTGCGCGAAGTAGTGCGCCTCGATGCGCGCGAGGCCCAGCGCCGTGCGGTCCTGCGCGAAGCTCGCCACCGTCTCCGGCGAGGGCAGCAGCGTGGAGCAGGAGCCCTCGTAATGGCTCCAGGCCCGCGCCGCGGGCAGGTGCACGCTGGGGTCGGGGTCGGTCAGGCGGCGCAGATAGGCGCCGAGCAGGTCGTTGCGTTCCTCCGGCGCCACATGCTCGGCGAAGGCGGCCCAGGCGTCGGGGAAGAAGCGGCGCAGCCCGTAGAGGAACCACTCCACCTCCGCGTCGCGGCCGAGGAAGACGCCGCGCAGCACGCAGCCCGTCACCCGCTCGGGATGCGCCTGGGCGTAGGCGAGGGCGAGTGTGGAGCCCCAGGAGCCGCCGAAGAGCAGCCACCGTTCGACGCCGAGGAAGCGGCGCAGCGTCTCGATGTCCTCCACCAGATGCGGGGTGGTGTTGGCGTGCAGCTCGCCCAGCGGGCGCGAGCGCCCGGCGCCGCGCTGGTCGAAGACGACGAGGCGCCAATGCGTGGGGTCGAAGAAGCGGCGGTGCACCGCGCCCGCCCCGGCGCCCGGCCCGCCGTGCAGGAACAGCACGGGCTGGCCGCGCGGGTTGCCCACCTGCTCCCAGTACATCACATGGCCGTCGCCCAGCGGCAGCAGGCCCGTCTCGAAGGGCGCGATGTCGGGGAAGAGGTCGCCGCGGGGCATGGCTCTTTATCAGACGCCCGGGGGTGCGGGGCAACGGTTTCGCGCGCTTTCCCCCTTCGCCTCGCGCGGGTTCGCGCCTACCTTGCGGCCATGGCTCATCAGCGTCCGGGCGCATCCGCGGCCTCTACGGCGCCCGCCGGCGTGATCTGCGCCGTGTGCGGGACGGAAAGCCGCCAGATCCTGTTCCGGCCCAGCGCGCCGGAACAGGCGCCCGACCTCGACCTGCGCCCCGGCCAGCCGCTGCGCGCCACCATGGGGCGCTGGCTGCAGCAATGCCCGAATTGCGGCTATGCCGCGCCCGACATCAGCGAGGCCCACCCCGCCGCCGCCCAGGCCGTGGGGGCGGCGAACTTCCGCGCCCTGCTGAACGAGGCCTCGCACCCGCCGCTGGCGCGGCGCTTCCTCGCCTGGGCGCTGGTGCTGGAGGAGACGGGCGCGCTGCACGCCGCCGCCGAGGCCACGCTGCAGGCCGCCTGGACGGCCGATGACCTGGGCCGGCCCGAACTCGCCCGCGCCTTCCGACTGGACGCCGTGGCGCTCTGGCGCAGCGGCCCCCCGCTCGACGCCGAGCAGACGGTGCGGGTGGTGGACGCGCTGCGCCGCGCCGAGGAATGGGAGGACGCGGCCAACACCGCCCGCGCCCTGCTGCGCGAGAACCCGCCCGAGGCGGTGGCGCAGGTGCTGGCCCTCGAACTGCGGCTGATCGAGGCGCGGGACGCGGCGCGGCACAGCGTCGCCTCCGCCCTGCCGCCGCCCGCGCGGCGGCCGCATGTCTCGCACCAGGGCAGCGCGCGCCGGGGCGAGGGGTTCCTGGGCTGGCTGAGGCGCCTGTTCCGCCGCTGAACCTCGCTGCCCTCCGGGCCGAGCAGGCGGCGCTGGCTGCCCGGGTGATCCGCGCCGATGCGCTGGGCCCGGTGCGGCGCATCGCGGGGGTGGATGTCTCCGCCTCCCGCTTCGATCCCGCGCGCCGGGTTCATGCGGCGGCGGTGCTGCTCGAGTGGCCCTCGCTCGCCCTCCTGGCCCGGGCGGGGGCGAGCCTGCCCGCCCCGCTGCCCTACATCCCCGGGCTGCTCGCGTTCCGCGAGGCGCCGGCGGTGATGGAGGCCCTGGCGCGCCTGCCCGAACGGCCGGATCTGCTGATGGTGGACGGGCAGGGCATCGCGCATCCGCGGCGCTGCGGCCTGGCCGCGCATCTCGGCGTGCTGCTCGATCTGCCGAGCATCGGCGTTGCGAAGTCCCGCCTGATCGGTGCGCCGGAGGCGCCGCTGGGGGCCGAGCCCGGCGCCTGGGTCCGCGTCCTGGACGGCGACGAGGTGGTGGGCGCGCTGCTGCGCTCCCGCGCGCGGGCGAAGCCGCTGCTGGTCTCGATCGGCCATCGTCTCTCGCTGGAGACGGCGCTCGGCTGGGTGCGCGCCACGCTGCGCCGGCGCCGCCTGCCCGAGCCCACGCGCCTCGCCCATGCGGCGGCCGCCATGGTGCGGTGCGGCGAGGCGCTGTAGCCTCCGGGCCATGCAGAGGGTCTGGATCTCCGCCGCTGGCCTGTTCGGCGCGGCCGCCGTGGCGCTGGCCGCGCTGGCCGCGCATGCGGAGCTGGCGGCGCGCGGCATGGTGCAGAACGTGGCGATGATCCTGGGCTGGCACGCGCCGGCGCTGCTGGCGCTGGCGCTGTGGAACCGGCGCGGCGGGCATGCGGCGGCGGCGCTGCTGCTGGCCGGGGGCGTGCTCTTCGCGGGCGCGGTGCTGCTGCGCGCCTTCGCCGATGTCTCGCTCGGCCCCGTCGCGCCCATCGGCGGCTTCCTGATGATCGCGGGCTGGCTCTGGCTGGCGCTGGCGGCATGGAGGCTGTGATCCGCGCGGCCTATCTGGCCGATGCGGGATACGAGGCGGCGCTCGCGGAGGAGCTGAGGCGCTCGGGGCGCAGGGTGGCGCGCTGGCACGGGCTGCTCGCCCTCTCGCCCGATCCGCCCGCCCCCGCCGCCTGGGCGCTCGATGTCTGGGATTCGCCGCGGGAAATCCCCGCACCCTCGATCAAGACGGCGGCGGATGCGCTGCGCGCCATCCAGCGCAACTGGAGCCTCGTTCCTGGCGCGCATCACCGCCGCGCCGCGCTGATCGAGGCCAGGCTGCCGCCGGTGAAGGCGCGGCCGCTGGTCTTCCCGGAGCCGCCGCCCGCCTCGCACCTGGGGTGTTGGACGCTGCTGGAGCCGCATCTCATCCTCGCCTCGCCCACCAAGTCCTCGCCCTTCCCGGGCGGGGTGGTGCGCTTCGTCGAGGACCGGGAGGGGCCGCCCTCGCGCGCCTATCTCAAGCTGTGGGAGGCGCTGACGCGGCTCGGCCGCCATCCGCTGCCGGGCGAGCATTGCCTCGATCTCGGCGCGGCCCCGGGCGGCTGGAGCTGGGCGCTGGCGCGACTCGGCGCGCGCGTGACGGCGGTGGACAAGGCGCCGCTCGATCCGCGCGTGCTGGCCATGCCGGGGGTGGAATGGCGGCAGGAGAGCGCCTTCGCGCTCTCGCCCGAGCCGGTGGAGTGGCTGTTCAGCGACGTGATCTGCTACCCCGCGCGGCTGCTGGCGCTGGTGCGGCGCTGGCTGCCCGTGGCGCGCAACCTGGTGTGCACCGTGAAGTTCCAGGGCGGGACGGACCACGACATCGCCGCGGAGTTCGCGGCGATTCCGGGCGCCGTGCTCTTCCACGGCGCGCACAACAAGCATGAACTGACCTTCGCGCGGCTCGGCCTATAGGCTCGCCTGCGCCGCCTCGATGCGCGCCTCCAGCGCGGGCAGCAGCTCTGCGCGCGGCAGGCCGGGCGGCAGCGGGGGCAGCACGCGCAGCAGGATCTCGCCCGGGCGCTTGAGGAAGCTGCGCCGGCCCCAGACGCGGCCGCTGTTCGTCGCCACCGGGATCACCGGCAGGCCCGTGGCCTGGGCGAGCGCCACCACGCCGGGCTGGTAGGGGGCGCGGGCGTCGGGCGGGACGCGCGTGCCCTCGGGGAAGATCACGATCTGCCGGCCCTCGGCCGCGGCCGCCCGGGCCTCGTGCAGCATGCCGCGCAGCGCCTTCGCCCCGCCCTGGCGGTCCACGCCGATCATGCCCGCATGGCGCGCGTGCCAGCCCCAGACGGGGATGCGGAACAGCTCGGCCTTCAGCACATAGACGGCATCGGGCAGCAGGGTGAACCAGACGATGGTGTCGAAGGCCGACTGGTGCTTGGCCGCGATCAGCGCGGCCCCGCCGGCCGGCAGGTGCTCGCGCCCCTCGACGCGCAGCCGCACCCCGCAGAGGCCGCGCAGCAGCGCCACCACCGCCCGCGCCCAGAGCCGGATCACCGCCTGCGTCCAGCGCCGCGGCGCCGCCAGCAGCGGCAGGAAGAGAAGGCAGGCCAGCGCCGTGAGGCCGAAGAAGGCCGCGTTGAACAGCAGCGAGCGCAGGAGGAGCATCAGATGGCCACGCGCACGCCGAGCTCCACCACGCGGTCCGAGGGAATCTTGAAGAACTCGGTGGCCGGCACCGAGTTGCGGCTGAGCAGGGTGAACAGCCATTGCTGCCAGCGCGCCATGCGGGGAACCGCCGCGGCCACGATGGTCTCGCGTCCGAGGAAGTAGCTCGCCTGCATCGCCTCATAGGCGATGAGCCCGGCGGCGGCGAGGCGCTCCAGCTCGCGCGGGATGTTCGGGCTTTCCTGGAAGCCGTAGCGCAGCAGCACGCGGTGGATGCCGGGCGCGAGCTCCGTCACCTCCGAGCGCCGCTCGGGGCCGACCTGCGGGATGTCCTCGTTCAGCACGGTGACGAACAGCACGCGCTCGTGCAGCACCTTGTTGTGCTTGAGGTTGTGCAGCAGCGCGCCGGGCAGGTAGTCGGCCTGGCCGGTCATGAACACGGCGATGCCGGGCACGCGCGTGGTGCGCGACTGCGGCAGCCGCGCGAGGAAGGACTTGAGCGGCAGGCTGTCCTGCCGGAAGCGGGCGAAGAGGAGGTTGCGCCCGCGCCACCAGGTGAACATCAGCGTGAAGGCGGCCGCGCCGATGATCACGGGCACATAGCCGCCCTCGGGGATCTTCAGCGCGGTGGAGACGAAATAGGCCGCGTCTAGCAGCAGCAGCGGCGCGAACACCATCGCCACCAGCGCGCGGCTCCAGCCGAACTGCCGGCGGAACACCAGCAGCGCGAGGGTGGAGGTGCACAGGAAGGTGCCCGTGACCGCGAGGCCGTAGGCGGCGGCCAGGCTGTCGCTGTCCTTGAACTCCAGCACCAGGATGATGACGCCGATCAGCAGCGCGAAGTTCACCTGGGGCATGTAGATCTGCCCCTCCTCCGTCGCGCTGGTGTGGCGCACCACGAGGCGCGGCGAGAAGCCGAGCTGCACGCATTGCCGGGCGATGGAATAGGCGCCCGAGATCATCGCCTGGCTCGCGATGATCGTGGCCGCCGTGGCGAGCGCGACCAGGAAGGGGCGGAACCAGTCGGGCGAGAGCAGGTAGAAGGGGTTCTCGATGGCCTCCGGCTCGCGCAGCAGCAGCGCGCCCTGGCCGAAATAGTTGAGCGCCAGCGCCGGCAGCACCAGGAACACCCAGGCCACCCGGATGGGGCGGCGGCCGAAATGCCCCATGTCCGCGTAGAGCGCCTCGGCGCCCGTCACGGCCAGCACCACCGCCCCCATCGCGATGAAGGCGGCGAGGTGGTAGTGCGCGCAGAACACCACGGCGTGCCAGGGGTTGAGGGCGAGGAACACCTCGGGGTTCCGCAGCGTCTCGACGAGGCCGAGCACCGCCAGCGTGCCGAACCAGACCGCGCAGACCGGGCCGAACACCCAGCCCATGCTGCCGGTGCCGCGATACTGCACCAGGAACAGCGCGAGCAGCACGAGCAGGGTGAGCGGGATCACCGCCCCCTCGAACACCGGGTCAATGACCTTTAGCCCCTCGACGGCCGAGAGCACCGAGATGGCCGGGGTGATCATGCCATCGCCGAAGAACAGCGCCGCGCCGGTGATGCCGAGCACGGCGATCAGCAGCCGCCCCCGCTCGGTGCCCGCGGTGCGTTGCGCCAGCGCCATCAGCGCCATGATGCCGCCCTCGCCGCGGTTGTCGGCGCGCAGGATGAACAGCACGTATTTCACCGTGACCGTCAGCATCAGCGCCCAGAAGATGAGCGAGAGGATGCCGAGGATCTCCCAGCGCTCGATCCCCCCCTCGGTGAAATGGGAGAGGGCGGCGCGCAGCGCGTAGAGGGGCGAGGTGCCGATGTCGCCATACACCACGCCCAGCACGCCGAAGAGCGAGGCGGCGGTGAGCTTGCCCGAGGCGCCACCCGGTCCGGACACGTCAGCACTCC
>JBKBSR010000357.1:0-3039 GCA_046291055.1 Roseococcus sp. | reverse complement strand
CGCCTTCCTGGCCGGTGTGGCGGTGGCCTTCGCCATCCGCGCCGCCGGCATCCTCAGGGGCTGGAGCCTGCCCATCTACGGGGCCCGGCCGGGCCAGGGGCGCGAGCATCCCGACAGGTGATGGCCGCCCTGCGCGCCGGCGGCCTTGGAGAAGGCTTGCGCCGCGCCGATCTCTCGCCCGATCATCCACCGCAAGGCGCGCCCGCGCGCCCCGAGTCGGCGGACCCGGCCCGGGGGGCGGCGCGCAGGGAACACGCCGCGACCTCCATGCCCTCCTCTCCCTCACGCCTCTCGCGCCGCCACGCGCTTCTCGCGGGGCTCGCCGTGCCGCCGGTGCTCGCCGGCTGCGGCGGCGGCCCGGCCAGCGCCCAGCGCGGCCTGCTGCCCGATTTCGCCGACCTCGCGGAGCGCGTGCTGCCCGCCGTGGTCAACATCGCCGTGATCGGCGAACAGGCGGTGCTGCCGCCGCCCGAGTTCCGGGGCACGCCCTTCGAGCGCTATTTCCGCGGCCGGCGAGAGCGCATCCAGGGCGCGGGCTCGGGCTTCATCACCGATGCGGCGGGCTTCATCGTCACGAACAACCACGTGATCGGCCAGGCGCAGCGCGTCACCGTCTCGCTGCACAACGGGCAGGAGGTGGCGGCCCGCGTGGTGGGCGGGGACGAGCTGACCGACCTTGCGCTGCTGCGCATCGATCCGCGCCCGGGCCTGGTGGCCGTGCCCTGGGGCTCCTCGGCCGCGCTGCGGGTGGGGAGCTGGGTGCTGGCCGCGGGCAATCCCTTCGGGCTGGGCGGCAGCGTCACCTCCGGCATCGTCTCGGCGCGCGGGCGCGACATCAACGTGGGCCCCTTCGACGACTTCATCCAGACCGACGCGGCGATCAACCCGGGCAACTCGGGCGGCCCGCTGTTCAACCTCGCAGGCGAGGTGATCGGGGTGAACACGGCCATCTACTCGCCCTCCGGCGCCAATGCGGGGATCGGCTTCGCCACGCCGTCGGACCTCGCGCGGCCGGTGATCGAGACGCTGCGGCGCGAGGGGCGGGTGGAGCGCGGCTGGCTCGGCGTGCAGGTGCAGGACGTGATCGCCGAGGACGCGCGCGCCCCGCGCCGCGCCGTGCTGATAGCGGGGGTCGAGCGCGGGGGCCCCGCCGCGCGCAGCGGCCTGCGCCCGGGCGACCTCGTCACCGCCATCAACGGCGAGCGGGTGGAAAGCTCGCGCGGGCTGGTGCGCGCCATCGCCGCCATCGCGCCCGGCCAGCCGGTGCGCCTGACCATCCAGCGCGACGGCCGCACCAGCGAGGTGAGCCTGCAGGTGGGGCGGCGCCCCTCCGGGCCGGGCTGACGCACAACGAGGAAAGGCAAAGACACGACGATGCGAATCCTGCTGGTCGAGGACGACGTGGAGGTGGCCCGCTTCGTGAAGAAGGGGCTGCAGGAGGCGGGGCACAATGTCGAGCAGGCGGGCAACGGGCGCGACGGCCTGTTCCTCGCCGCCTCGGAGAGCTTCGACCTTCTCGTGCTCGACCGCATGCTGCCCGGCGGCGTGGACGGGGTGCGCATCGTGGAGACCCTGCGCCAGCAGGGAAACCGCACGCCGGTGCTGTTCCTCTCGGCGCTCTCGGGGGTGGACGAGCGGGTGAAGGGGCTGAAGGCCGGCGGCGACGACTATCTCGTGAAGCCCTTCGCCTTCGCCGAGCTGCTGGCGCGCGTCGAGGCGCTGGGCCGCCGCCCCTCCTCCGAGGCGCCGGTGACGAAGCTGAAGGTGGCGGACCTGGAGCTCGACCTGCTCAGCCGCACCGTCACCCGCGCGGGGAAGAAGATCGACGTGCAGCCGCGCGAGTTCCGCCTGCTCGAGCACCTGATGCGCCACGCCGGCCAGGTGGTGACGCGCACCATGCTGCTCGAGAAGGTGTGGGACTACCACTTCGACCCGCAGACCAACGTGATCGACGTGCATGTGAGCCGGCTGCGCCAGAAGCTCGACAAGGGCTTCGACAGGCCGCTGATCCACACGGTGCGCAATGCGGGCTACATGATCCGGGCGGAGGGCTGAGCCCCGGCGCCGGTCGTGACCCCCCGTCCATCGGCCCGGGGCCGCGCCGGCCCGCCGCGCCTGCTGCGCTCGGCCGCCTTCCGCATCGCCCTGCTGTTCATGGCGGTGTTCTCGGTGGCGGCGGGCTTCCTCGTCGCCGTGCTGTGGTGGGCCACCGCCGGGGCGCTGGACCGCCAGACCATCGCCGCCATCCGCGCCGACAGCGCGGCCCTGGTGGAGCGCTATCGCGACGCCGGCGCGCAGGGGCTGATCGAGGCGATCGAGGAGCGCCTCGCCCTCGACGTCTCGGCCGAGAGCATCTACCTGCTGACCGACGCGCAGGGCCGCAAGCTGGCCGGCAACCTCGACGCCTGGCCCGCCGCCATCCGCGAGGAGGGCGCCTGGTTCCGCGCCCGCATCCAGCATGACGGGGTGGTGGCCGAGGCGCGCGTGCACCGGCGCGAGCTGCCGGGGCTGCGCCTGCTGGTGGGCCGCGACGAGAGCGAGCGCGTGCAGCTCCGCCTGCTGCTGACCGAGGGGGTGGTGTGGTCCCTCGGCGCGGTCTTCGTCTTCGCCGTGGTGGGGGCGGCGGTGATGCGCCGCGCCATCGAGCGGCGAATGCGCCCGGCCGTGCTGACGGCGCAGACCATCGCCACCGGCGACCTCTCGCGCCGCGTGCCCCTCTCCGAGCAGGACGACGAGTTCGACCGGCTGGGCCGCACCATGAACGCCATGCTGGACCGCATCGCCGCGCTGATGGCGGCGGTGCGCGGCGTCTCGGACGCCATCGCGCACGACCTGCGCACGCCCATCGCCCGCGCGCGCGGCAAGCTGGAGGAGAGCCTCGCCACCGCCGCGACGGAGGAAGAGCTGCGCGCCGCCGTGGAGCAGGGCATCCAGGATCTCGACAACATCAGCCGCATCTTCCAGGCCCTGCTGCGCATCGCCGAGGCCGAGGCGGGCGCGCGCCGCGCCGCCTTCGCGCCGCTCGACCTCTCTCCCCTG
>JBKBSR010000356.1:0-3052 GCA_046291055.1 Roseococcus sp. | reverse complement strand
CAACCTTCCGCCCGCCGACCGCGCGGCCGCCGCCTATGCCGAGGCCGCCGCCATCGCCGATGACGACGCCGCCACCTGCGAGGCGATCGGCCGGCACGGCCTGCCGCTGATCGAGGAGATCGCCGCCCGCAAGCCCGGGCAGCGCGTCAACCTGCTCACGCATTGCAATGCCGGCTGGCTCGCGACCGTGGACTGGGGCACGGCTCTGGCGCCGATCTACATGGCGCATGACGCCGGCATCCCGGTGCATGTCTGGGTGGACGAGACCCGCCCGCGCAACCAGGGCGCGGCGCTGACCGCCTTCGAGCTCGGCGCGCATGGGGTGCCGCACACCGTCGTCGCCGACAATGCCGGCGGCCACCTGATGCAGCACGGGCTGGTGGATATCGTCATCGTCGGCACCGACCGGGTGACGCGCACCGGGGACGTGGCGAACAAGATCGGCACCTACCTCAAGGCGCTGGCGGCGCGCGACAACGGCGTGCCCTTCTGGGTGGCGCTGCCGCATTCGACGCTCGACCTGCGCGTCGCCGACGGCGTGCGCGAGATCCCGATCGAGGAGCGCAGCGCCGCCGAGGTGACGGACCTCACGGGCCGCACCGCCGATGGCCGCATCGAGACCATCCGCGTCGCCGCCGGCGGCAGCCCCGCCGCCAACCCGGCCTTCGACGTGACGCCGGCGCGGCTCGTGACCGGCCTCGTCACCGAGCGCGGGCGGATTCCGGCCACCGAGGCCGCGATCCTCGCGCTCTACCCGGACAAGGCATGAAGACCCGCGAGACGGATGCCTTCCACGCCGCCTTCCATGCGGCGACCGGCGCCGCCGATCCTGACTACGACGTCGAGATGTTCGGCGGCGCCCCGCCACTGGCCGACGACCTGCTCGCGCTGGTGCTCGGGGGGCGCAAGCGCGCCACCGCCATGTTTGAGCGCGACATCACGGTGAAGGGCGAGCCCGCGCCGCGCATCGGCGGCCAGGCGGTCGTGGTGGATGGGCAAGCCCGTCCGCGTGCCGTGTACCGAACCGTGGAGGTCCGGCATGGAGCGCTGGATTCGGTGGATGACGCCTTCGCCTGGGACGAGGGCGAGGGCGGCAGGACGCGCGCCGACTGGCTCGACGCCCATCGCCGCCACTTCGCGCGGCAGGCCGCGCGCGAAGACGTCGCGATGCATGACGGCATCGCCGTGATCTTCGAGCGCTTCACCCTGGTCTGGCCGTCCGAGCTGGCCGACGCGCACCGCTCGCCCGCCTGAGGCATGGCGCGTCGGCGGCTGCCCGATAAGGGCGGCGCTGCGCCCCTTCCGCGGACCCGAGGGCCACGTCGCGCTTGACGCCACAGGCCTGCCTGCGGGATACGACCCCGTCGCACAGCGATTGTGCGCCGCAGCAACCCTATTCGGAGAGCCCGATGGACGAGCCGAGCGGAAGTAGCCGCACGCCTCACCCACGCCGCGCCGCCGCGCGGCGCCGGGCCCTGCGCCTGCCGGTCGCCTGACCGTCCGGACGTTGCGGGGCGGGCGCCGGCGGTGGCGCCCCGCACCCCCCTGCAAGGACGGCCCGCATGACCACCGCCACCCTGCCGCCGCGCGCGGCCCTGCCGCCCGAGGCGGCCGCCAGCCTCCATCCCGCCGACCTCGCCGCGCTGCTCGACCGGCGCGAGGCCGGGGACGCCTGGTCCGTGCTCAAGGCCCTGCCCATCGCCCGTCAGGCCGAGACCTTCGGCTACCTCGCCGCCGGGACGCAGACCGCCATCGCCGGCATCGCGGCCCCGCGCGACGTCGCCGCGCTGCTCTCGGCCATGGACGCGGACGAGCGCGCCGATGTCTGGGGCCGCCTGCCGGAGAGCCTGCAGGAGAGCCTCGCCCCCGCGCTGGCCGCGGCCGAGCGCGAGGACATCCGCCGCCTCGCCGCCTATCCGCCCGGCACCGCCGGGGCGGTGATGACGAGCGAATACGCCGTGCTGCGCCCCGAGCAGACGGCGCGCGAGGCGCTCGACAGCCTGCGCGGCCAAGCAGCCTCGAAGGAGACGATCGCCATCGCCTATGTCCTCTCGCCCCGGCGGCGCCTGCTCGGCACCGTGGCGCTGGAGGATCTCGTGCTCGCCCCGCCGGAGCGGCCGGTCTCCGCCCTGATGCGCCCCGAGCCCGCCTTCGTGCGTGTCGAGGACAGCGCGGAGGAGGCCGCGCGGCTGCTCGCCCGCTACGACCTGCCGGCGATCCCGGTGGTCAATGGCGGGGAGGCGATGGTCGGCATCCTCACCGCCGACGACGCCATGGACGTCGCCGAGGCCGAGGCCACCACCGACTTCCAGAAGGCCGGCGGCTCCGAGAGCCTGGGTGTCACGCTGCACGAGGCGACGATCGGCCTGCTCTGGCGCAAGCGCGTCGGCTGGCTGGTGGCGCTGGTCTTCGCCAACATCTTCTCGGGCGCCGGCATCGCCGCCTTCGACGCGGTGATCGCGGCCAATGTCGCGCTGGTCTTCTTCCTGCCGCTGCTGATCGGCTCCGGCGGCAATGCCGGCAGCCAGTCCGCGACGCTCATGGTCCGCGCGCTCGCGACCGGGGAGGCGCGGATGGCCGACTGGGGGCGGCTGCTCGGGCGCGAGATGGCGGTGGCGGCGCTGCTCGGCGGCACCATGGCGCTGGCGGTCTCGGTGCTCGGCCTGGTGCGGGCGGGCCCCGAGATCGCGCTGGTGGTCGCGCTGACCATGGTGGCGGTGGTGATGGTGGGCAGCCTGATCGGCCTGTCGCTGCCCTTCCTGCTGACGCGGCTGCGCCTCGACCCCGCGGCGGCGAGCGCGCCGCTGGTCGCGACCGTCGCCGACCTCGCGGGCGTGGTCATCTACTTCGCCATCGCCTCGGCGCTGCTGGTGCCCTGACGCCGGAAACGGATCCCGATCAGGGGCCGTTACCTCATCAGACTGCGTCGCTGCCGGAACGGGCACGCCAAGGCGAGCGGGAGCGGCTTCGGCGCATGGCGAACCGGCCCGTCTCCGCCTTCGGCCATGCCGCGCTTTCACGCGCGGAGCAGGCCGGCGAAAGGCCGGACCCT
>JBKBSR010000355.1:0-3070 GCA_046291055.1 Roseococcus sp. | reverse complement strand
CCCTTCGAGATCGGCGTCGGCGCGGCCGAGGAGGGCGGGGCCGAGCGCCGCGCATTCTTCCTGGACGGCGAGCGCGCGCGCAGCCAGGCCGAGATCGCCGAGCGCGTGGCGGTGGTGTGGATCACGCCGCAGATGGACCGGCTGTTCCAGGAGGGCGCGAGCGCGCGGCGGCGCTTCCTCGACCGGCTCGTGCTCGCGCTCGAGCCGCACCACGCGCGCGAGGTGGCGGCCTATGAGACGGCCATGGCCCACCGCAACCGGCTGCTGGCGGGCGCGCGCGGGCGCGACCCCTCCTGGCTGGCCGCGCTGGAGGATGCGATGGCGCGCCATGGCGTGGCCGCCGCCGCCTCGCGCCGGGCGCTGGTGGCGCGGCTGAACGCGGCCATGGCGGAGGGCGTGGCGGGCGCCTTCCCGGCCGCGCGCCTCGATCTGCGCTGCCCCGCGGCCGCGCTGCTGGAGACAATGCCCGCCCTGGCGGCCGAGGAGGCGCTGCGCGCGGAATGGGCGGCGGGCCGCGCGCGCGATGCGGCGGCCGGCGCCACCCTGGCCGGGCCGCACCGGGCCGATCTGCTGTTCACCCACGCGGAGAAATCCCTTCCCGCCGCGCTGTGCTCGACGGGCGAGCAGAAGGCGCTGCTCGTCTCCAGCGTGCTCGCGCATGCGGCGCTGATCGGCCGCGCGCGGGGCTTCGCGCCGCTGCTGCTGCTCGACGAACTGCCCGCGCATCTGGACGCTGCGCGCCGCGCGGCGCTGTTCGCCGCGCTGGCCGCCCTGCCGGGCCAGAGCTTCCTGACCGGCACCGAGGCCGCGCCCTTCGAAGCCCTTGGCGAGGAAGCGGAATTTTTCTCCCTGGCGCCGGGGGGAATCCACCCCGCCCCCCTGGGTTGAACGGCCCGGAAATGTCATACTGCACGCCCAGTTCCCCAAGGTTCTCCCCCGCCCGATGACCAGCGATCCCGCGCCGCCCGCGACCCCCAACGGCGAGGACTACACCGGCGCCTCCATCACCGTGCTCCGCGGCCTGGAGGCCGTGCGCAAGCGCCCCGGCATGTACATCGGCGACACCGATGACGGCTCGGGCCTGCACCACATGGCCTTCGAGATCATCGACAACGCCGTGGACGAGGCGCAGGCCGGCTACGCCAGCCGCGTGGACGTGGTGCTGAACGGCGACGGCAGCGTGACCGTGACCGATGACGGGCGCGGCATCCCCGTGGACATCCACCCCGAGGAGGGCGTCTCCGCCGCCGAGGTGGTGCTGACGCGCCTGCACGCGGGCGGCAAGTTCAACCAGAACTCCTACAAGGTCTCGGGCGGGCTGCACGGCGTGGGCGCGGCGGTGGTCAACGCGCTCTCCGAATGGATGGAGGTGCGCATCTGGCGCGAGGGGCGCGAGCACCGCATCCGCTTCGAGCACGGCGAGACGGTGACGCCGCTCCAGGTGGTGGGCCCCGCCGCGCGGGGTTCGGGCACCGAGGTCACCTTCAAGCCCAGCGCGGCCACCTTCACCCGCACCGAATACGACTTCCACATCCTCGAGCGCCGGCTGCGCGAACTCGCCTTCCTCAACTCGGGCCTGCGCATCACCCTGCGCGATGACCGGCACGTGCCCGCGCAGACGGTCGAGTTCGACTTCGCGGGCGGGCTCACCGCCTTCGTCGAATGGCTCGACAAGGGCAAGGAGCCGCTGTTCAAGCCGCCCATCAGCGTGGTCTCGAAGGAAAGCGAAGGCATCCGCGTCGAGCTCGCGATGTGGTGGACCAGCTCGCCGCGCGAGGTGATGCTCTGCTTCACCAACAACATCCCCCAGCGCGACGGCGGCACGCACCAGGCCGGCTTCCGCCAGGCGCTCTCGCGCGTCGTGGCGAAATACGCCGAGGAGCTGGCGCGGAAGGAGAAGGTGGAGCTCGCCGGCGAGGACATGCGCGAGGGGCTGACCTGCGTGCTGTCCGTGAAGGTGCCGGACCCGAAGTTCAGCAGCCAGACCAAGGACAAGCTCGTCTCCTCCGAGGTGCAGCCGGTGGTGCAGGCGGCGGTGGCGGACGCGCTCTCCCACTGGTTCGAGACGCATCCGAAGGAGGCGAAGCAGGTCCTGGAGCAGGTCGTGCTCGCCGCCGCCGCGCGCAAGGCCGCGCAGCTCGCGCGCGAGAAGGTGGGGCGCAAGAACGCGCTCGACATCAGCACCCTGCCCGGCAAGCTCGCCGACTGCCAGGAGAAGGACCCGGCGAAGAGCGAGCTGTTCATCGTCGAGGGCGACAGCGCGGGCGGCTCGGCCAAGCAGGGGCGCAACCGCGCCAACCAGGCCATCCTGCCGCTCAAGGGCAAGATCCTGAACGTGGAGCGCGCGCGCATAGACAAGATGCTGAGCAGCGCCGAGATCGGCACGCTCATCACCGCGCTCGGCACCGGCATCGGCCCGGGCGATCCGGCCAAGGGCGGCTTCGATATCAACCGGCTGCGCTACCACCGCATCGTGATCATGACCGACGCGGACGTGGACGGCAGCCACATCCGCACCCTGCTGCTGACCTTCTTCTTCCGCCAGATGCCCGAGCTGATCGAGCGCGGCCACCTCTACATCGCCCAGCCGCCGCTCTATCGCGCGAAACGGGGCAACGAGGAGCGCTACCTGAAGGACGACCGCGCCCTCGAGGATTTCCTGATCGAGAAGGCGCTGCACCACGCGCGCCTCACGCTCTCCGACGGGCGCGTGCTGGAGGGGGCGGAGCTCGCCGCCTTCGTCGAGACGCTGCGGCAGGTGGCGGCCCGCATCCGGCGCCTGGCCGCCGAGGCGCCGGCCGTGCTCATCGAGCAGGCGGCGCTGGCCGGGGTGCTCACGCCCGATCCGCAGCGCGCGCTGGAGGGCGCGAACGAACTGGTGGCGCGGCTCGACGCGCTGGCCCCGCCGGCCGAGCACGGCTGGAAGCTGGCGGTGGACGAGGCGGGCCTCTCCCTGCACCGCGTGGTGCGCGGCGTGGCGGAGCGGCACCAGCTCTCGGCCGCGCTGCTGCGCAGCGCCGAGGCGCGCTGGCTGGACGAGCGCCGCGCCGCGCTGCGCGCGGAGTTCGCC
>JBKBSR010000354.1:0-3084 GCA_046291055.1 Roseococcus sp. | reverse complement strand
CCACTCCCTGCCGGCGCTGGCGCCCACCCTCGCCCCGCTGCTCGGCCCCGAGACGCCGGTGGTGTTCGTGGTGAACGGCATCCCCTGGTGGTGGGAGGAGGGGCCCTCCGCCCTCGATCCCGGCGGCGTCATCGCCGCCGCCCTCCCGCGCCCGCGCGTGCTGGGCGGGGTGGTGTGGTCCGCCTGCACGGTGACCGCCCCCGGCGTGGTGCGGGTGCAGAGCGCCTCGAGCCGCCTGCTCATCGGCGAGCCCGCGGGCGGCGTCAGCCCGCGCGCGGCGCGGCTGGCCGCGGCGCTGGAGGCCGGCGGCATGGGCGGCGAGGCGAGCGCCGACATCCGCACCGAGATCTGGGTGAAGCTGCTGAACAACCTCAGCAACGGGCCGATCTGCCTGCTGACGCGCCGCGACATGCGCGCGAGCTTTTCCGACCCCGTGCTGCTGGAGGCCGCGCGGCAGGTGGTGCGCGAGGGCATGGCCATCGCCGCCGCCCTCGGCCATCCCGTGCCGGAGGGGGCGGAGGCGCGCAGCCTGCGCTCCGTCACCATCCCGCACAAGCCCTCCATCCTGCAGGATCTGGAGGCCGGGCGGCCCCTGGAGTTCGAGGCGCTGTTCGAGGCGCCGCTGCGCCTCGCCCGCGCGGCGGGGGTGGCGGCGCCCTTGCTCGAACTGCTGGTGGCGCTGGCGCGGCAGGGCGCGAACCGGCCGGCCTGATGCGGGCGGCATGACATGCCGCCCGTGTCGGGAGTCAGGGACAGCGGCCGCCGGCGTGATCGCGCGGCAGCGCGTGCTGGCCCAGCACCCAGCCCTCCCAGCGGCGCACCGCCTCGTCCTCGGGGATGCGATCGGCGCGGCGCCCGTCCAGCACCTGGATGAGGGCGAGCAGGCCGAGCACGCAGTCCAGCCGGTCCTCGCCCGCCGCGTCCGCGCCGAAGCCCTCGGCGATGGCGTCGTGCAGCGCGGGCGCGGGCTCGGCCCCCAGCGCGGCCATGCAGGCGCGCAGCGGGCCGGCCAGGGCGCGGCGCGCCGCCTCGGCGCGCTTGCTGCCCGGCATGTGCAGGCCGAGCTGGCGCAGCGCCTCGGCCGGATAGACCTCGGCCAGCGCGAGCCGCCCGCGCGCGAGCAGCCCATGCAGCGGCCCGGCGAAGGGCCAGAGGGCGAGGGGCGCGCCCTCGGCCAGGGCAGGGGCCAGCCAGTCGCGCCAGGCGGCGATGGCGGCCTTGCCCGACTGGTTCGCGCCCAGCGTCCAGAAAAGGGGCGCGCCGGCCGGGCGCTCGGCGGTGGCGCGGTCGCACCAGCGGCTGAGCGCCGCGGCGTCCGGCAGGCCCAGCGCCGCGGCATGGGCCGCGCGCGTCATGCCGCGCAGGCCGCGGCGCGGGTAGAAAGGCGATTCGGGCGCGACGGTGGCGAGCGTCTCGTTCACCGTGAAGAAGCGCCCATCCCCCGCGCGGGCGGCGAGGAAGCGGGGGAAATCCGCCTCCGGCCGAGCGGCGGCATAGGCGCGCGGCAGGCCGAGCGGCAGGTCGAGGCCGAGGGTGGCGGGCGCGCCCTCGGCCAGCAGCGCGGCCGCGAAGCCGCGCGGATCGCCGACCGGCCGCGGCGCCTCGACGCGCCAGCGCCCGCCCGCGCGCCGGGCCAGCGCCGCCCAGCGCTTGCCCGGATGGGCCGACCAATCGGCGTGCGCGGCGATCAGCGCCATGGCAGGATGGCGGGGCCGCAGACGGAGGCCGCCATGGGCTACACCTCGCTCGCCAAGTGGTTCCATTGGGTCACCGCCGCGCTGATGCTGGTGGCGCTGCCCACGGGCGTCGTCATCGAGCACATCAAGGACAGCGACAAGATGGCCTTCTACGCCATCCACGAGAGCGCGGGGCTGACCATCCTCTTCGTCGCGCTGGCGCGGCTGGCCTGGCGGCTCACCCACCCCGTGCCGCCGCAGGAGGGGATTCCGCCCTGGATGCGAAAGGCGGCGAATGGGGTGCACCACGCGCTCTACGCGGCGCTGATCGTCCAGCCCATCCTGGGCTTCCTCGCCACCAACGCCTTCGGCTTCCCCATGCAGGGCGCCACCGCCTATCTCGGCCTGTTCGACCTGCCGAAGCTCATGGAGGCCAACACGCCGCTCGCGGAATGGGTGCTGGCCTTCCACGCCGGGCTGGGCTGGATCATCGCCGGGCTGCTGGCCGCGCATATCGGCGCGGTGGTGTTCCACCAGGCCATCCGGCGCGACGGCACGCTGCTCAGGATGGTGTAGGGCGGGCGCGCAGCGCGGCGATCTCGGCCGCCAGCGCCTCGGGCGCGGGCTCGACGGGGAAGACGGCGGGAACCTCCACCGCGCGCGCCAGCAGGCGCTTGTACTCGGCGCGCGGGATTTCCTGCGTGCCGAACTGCGCCAGGTGCTCGGTCTGGAACTGCGCGTCCAGCAGCGTGAAGCCGCCGAGCCTGAGGCGTGCGACGAGGTGCACCAGCGCGATCTTGGACGCATCGTCGGCGCGGGAGAACATGCTCTCGCCGAAGAAGGCCCCGCCCAGCGCCACGCCGTAGAGCCCGCCCACCAGCTCGCCCTCCCGCCAGGACTCCACGGAATGGGCGTGGCCCTGCCGGTGCAGCGCGACGAAGAGGCGGCGGATGTCCGCGTTGATCCAGCTGTCCGGGCTGCCCGGGCGGGGCGCGGCGCAGGCGTCGATCACCGCCTCGAAGGCGCGGTTCGCCGTCACCGCATAGGGGCATTTGCGCAGGGTGCGGGCGAGGCGGCGGGGAAGGTGGAAGCCCTCGAGCGGAATGACGCCGCGCTGCTCGGGGTCGAGCCAGTAGAGGGTGCGCGCCTCCCGGCTCTCGGCCATGGGAAAGAGGCCGATTCGATAGGCGCGGAGCAGAAGCTCCGGCGTGATCTCCATCTGGCGGCGGGAGGACATGGCGCCCTCAGCCGCGCGCCGGACTCGTGACGGGCCCGCGCATGGATCCAGACTAGGGTCTGGACTCAATCACGCCCAGTAGGTGATGGCGGAGACGAGGCAGACGGCGGCGAGGAAGTTACGAGCGGTCTTGTCGTATCGGGTGGCGATGCCACGGAAATCCTTGATGCG
>JBKBSR010000014.1:0-18606 GCA_046291055.1 Roseococcus sp. | reverse complement strand
CATCAATAGCGCAGCGGCGCGCTGCTGCGGCCCGCACGAATTTCCCTTGATGGGGCAGACGGTATCTCATCTCCGCGCGCCATGAGCGCCGACGCCCCCGCCCGCCCGCCCGGCCTGGGCGAGCCCGCCCCGCCTTTCGTCGCCGCGAGCGACTCCAACCCGCGTTTCGTCTTCGACACGGCGGCCGGGCGCTATCTGCTGCTGGTGTTCCTCGGCAGCGCCGCCATCCCCGCCAGCGCCGAGGCCTGGGAGCGCCTGGCCGCCGCCCAGGCGGAGGGGCGGCTCGACGACGAGCGCTGCGCCGCCTTCGCCGTCACCATGGACCCCGCCGACCGCGACCGCATCGCCGACCGCCTGCCCGGCCTGCGCGTGCTGCGCGACCATGACGGCGCGGTGAGCCGCCTCTACGGCGCCGCGGCCGGCGCCCAGGCCTTCCCCTATGCCCTGCTGCTCGACCCCGCGCTGCGCGTGCTGGCGGGCGCGCCGCTTTCGGGGCTGCCCGCGCTGCTCGAACAGATCGCGCGGCTGCCGCCGCCGGCGCAGCATGCGGGGCTGGAGACGCCCGCCCCCGTGCTCGTCCTGCCGCGCGTCCTGGAACCGGAGTTCTGCGCCCGCCTCATCGCGCTCTACGAGGCGCATGGCGGCAGGGAGAGCGGCTTCATGCGCGACGTGGAGGGCCGCACCGTCGAGGTCGCGGACCCGCGTCACAAGCGTCGGCGCGACCACATCATCGAGGACGAGGAGGTGAAGGCCGGGCTGCGCGCGCGCCTCGCCCGGCGGCTGCTGCCGGAAATCCGCAAGGCCTTCCAGTTCGACGCCACGCGCATCGAGCGCTACATCGTCGCCTGCTATGACGCGGCCGAGGGCGGGCATTTCCGCGCGCACCGCGACAACACCACGCTGGGCACCGCGCACCGCCGCTTCGCCGTGACCATCAACCTCAATGCGGAGTTCGAGGGCGGGCTGCTGCGCTTCCCCGAGTTCGGCGCGCGGCTCTACCGCCCGCCGCCGGGCGGGGCGGTGGTGTTCTCCTGCTCGCTGCTGCACGAGGTCACGCCCGTCACGCGCGGGCGGCGCTACGCTGCGCTGCCCTTCCTCTACGACGACGCCGCCGCCGCGCTGCGCGAGCGCAACCAGCGCCATCTCGGCCCCGCCGAGGGCACACCGCCGGGGTGAGGCTGCCCAGCGCCGCGGATGGCGCTACAATGCCCCCGTGTCCGCTTCCCCGCCCTTCTGGCAGACCACGCCGCTCGAGAAGATGACGCGCGCGCAGTGGGAGAGCCTCTGCGACGGCTGCGGCCGCTGCTGCCTGCACAAGATCCGCGACGAGGAGACGGGGCGCGTCCACCACACCGAGGTAGCCTGCCGCCTGCTCGATCTCGCCACCGCCCGCTGCGCCGACTACGCGCACCGCAAGGCCCGCGTGCCCGACTGCATCCGCCTCACCCCCGCGCGGCTGCGCAAGATGGACTGGCTGCCGCCGACCTGCGCCTACCGGCTGCTGGCCGAGGGGCGGGATCTGCCGGCCTGGCACCCGCTCCGCTCGGGCGAGGCGGGGAGCGTGGCGCGCGCGGGCGTCTCCGTCGCCGGCCGCGCGGTGAGCGAGCGCGAGGCCGGCGCGCTCGAGGATCACGTCGTCGCATGGCCCGCGCGCTGGCCGAAGCGCGCGGGCCAGAAGCCCCCTTTTCTGCCCTCTCCCTTGCAAGGAAACGCCCGATGAAGGACGCGCTCTACGGCGGGATCAACGCCGCGGTGCTCACCGCGATGAACCCCGACCTCTCTCCGAACCTCGACCGCATGGCCGCCCACGCGAAGTGGCTTCTGGCGAATGGCTGCAATGGCCTCGGCATCCTCGGCACCACGGGCGAGGCCAACAGCTTCGGCCTGCACGAGCGCATGGCGATCCTCGAGGGGCTGATCGCGCGCGGCGTGCCGGCCGCGGCGATGATGCCCGGCACCGGCTGCGCCAGCCTGACCGACACGGTGGAGCTGACGCGCCATGCCCGCGCGCAGGGCTGCCGCGGCGTGCTGCTGCTGCCGCCCTTCTACTACAAGAACCCGAGCGATGACGGGCTCTTCGCCTATTTCGCGCAGGTGGTGGAGCGGGTGGGGCCGGGCATCGCGCTCTACCTCTACCACTTCCCGCAGCAGTCGGCCGTGCCTTTCAGCCTTTCGCTGATCGGCCGGCTGCTCGACGCCTTCCCCGGCGTGTTCAAGGGCGTGAAGGACAGCTCGGGTGACTATGCGAACATGAAGGCGATGATCGACGCCTTCGCCGCGCGCGGCTTCGAGGTGTATTCGGGCAGCGACGAGTTCGTGCAGCGCATCCTGGCCGATGGCGGGGCGGGCTGCATCACCGCCGCCTCCAACGCCAACAGCCACTGGGGCGGCATCGTTTATGCGAAGCGCACGGGGCCGGAGGCCGACGCCGCCCAGGCCATGCTGACCGCCACGCGCAAGGCCGCGACCAGCGTGCCGCTCATCCCCGGCCTGCGCGAGATCATCGCGCGCAGCACGGGCGATGCGGGCTGGCGGACCATCCGGCCGCCCCACCTGCCGCTCTCGCCCGCCGATGCCGAGAAGGTCTGGGCCGCCTGGCAGGCCGCGGGCGCGCTGCCGCTGCCCGGCATGATGAAGCAGGCGGCGGAGTGATGGCCGCTCCCCGCGAGCCGCTGCGCTGCCGCCCGCCCGCGGTGCCGACGGTGCAGGTGGAGGACGACAAGCTGCGCGTCACGCGCTGGGATTTCGAACCCGGCGCCGAGACAGGCTTCCACCGCCATGGCTGGCTCTATGTCGTGGTGCCGGTGCATGACGGCACGCTGCACATCGAGTTCCCGGACGGCACGCGGACGACGGCGGAGCTCAAGGCCGGCGTCGCCTATTCGCGCCCCGCCGGCGTCGAGCACAATGTGGTCAATGGCGGCAGCGCGCCGCTCAGCTTCGTCGAGACGGAGGTGAAGGCCTGGCCCGGTTGACGGGCCGGGCCCTTATACCAGCGGCCGCTGTTTCCGACCCGCGCGAAAGCGGCGCGGCCGCTGGTATGCCCTTGTTCTGGCGCGCAGCCGCCACACCAACCCTGCGCGCGATACGGGCGGCATCACATGCCGCCCGTATTACGCCCCCGCCAGCGTCATCGCGTCCACGCGCAGGGTGGGCGCGTCCGTGCCGCGCTTGAACTCGAGGTCGTTGGCCGCGTGCAGCATGCGGAACATCTCGGGCAGCTTGCCCGCGATGGTGATCTCTCCCACCGGCTCTGCGATCTGCCCGTCGCGGATCATGAAGCCCGCCGCGCCGCGCGAGTAGTCGCCCGTGACGCCGTTCACGCCCATGCCGATGAGCTCGGTGACGTAGAGCCCCTCGACGATGTCGCTCATCAGCTCGCGCGGGGTGACGTAGCCGGCCTCGAGCCAGAGATTGCTCGGCGCCGGGGCGGGCGGCCCGCCCGTGCCGCGCGCGGCATGGCCGGTGGTGGAGCGGCCGAGCTGCGCCGCGCTGCGGCTGTCCATCAGCCAGGTGGTCAGCACCCCGTCCTCGACCAGGGCGCGGCGGCGGCCCGCCTGGCCCTCGCCGTCGAAGGGGCGGGAGCGCGGGCCGCGCGGGCGCAGCGGGTCGTCCCAGACATACATCCCGCGCGGCAGCACCTGCGCGCCCAGCGCGTCCTTCAGGAAGGAGGTGCCGCGCGCGATGGCCGCGCCGTTGATGGCGTTGGCCAGGTGCCCGAGCAGCGAGGCCGCGACGCGCGGGTGATACACCACCGGCAGCCGGGCGGATTTCGGCCGGCGCGGGTTGAGCCGCGCCACCGCCTGCTCGCCCGCGCGGCGGCCGATCAGCGCCGCGTCCTCGAGCTCGGAGAGGTGGGTGCGGCTCGCATAGTCGTAGTCGCGCTGCATCGCGGTGCCCTCGCCCGCGAGCGCGGTGGCCGAGACGCTGTGGCTCGAGCGCACGTATTCCCCGAAGAAGCCGCGCGAGGTGGCGAGCGCGCGGCGCGTGCGCGCCCAGCCCGCCGAGGCGCCCTCGCTGTTCGTCACGCCCCGCACGGCCAGCGCCGCCTCCTCCGCGGCCGCGGCGCGGGCCAGCAGGGCCTCGGCCTCCGGCGCCTGCCCGTCGTCGAGCTCGAGCGGGCCCGGATCCATCGGCGGGGGCGCGTCCAGGATCATCGCGTGCCGGTCCTCGGGCACCACGCGGGCCATGGCCACGGCGCGCTCGGCCAGCGCCGCGAAGCCGGCGGGGTCGGCGTCCGTGCCGCTGACCACGGCCACGCGGTGGCCGACGAAGACGCGCAGGCCGAGGTCCACGCCCTCGGCGCGCTCGATCTGCTCCACCGCGCCGAGGCGGCGCTGCACGGAGAGCGAGGCGGAGTGCACCAGCAGCGCATCCGCCTGGTCCGCCCCCGCGCGCTTCGCCGCGGCGAGAAGGGCGGAGAGCCGGTCCGCGTCGGTCATGCCGCCAGCTTCTCCGCGATCTCCCCGAGCGACGGCACGCGGCCGAGGGGGCCGAGCGCCGCGAGGGTGGGCCGGGCGCGGAACAGCCGGGCGGCGGCGCGCTGCACGTCCTCCACGGTGACGGCGGCGATGCGCGCCTTGGTCTCCTCGATCGGGATGACGCGGCCATGCACCTGGATCTGCCGCGCAAGCTGCTCGCAGCGCGAGCCGGTGGATTCGAGCGACATGAGCAGCGAGGCGCGGAGCTGCGCCTTGGCGCGGTCCAGCTCCTCCTGCGTCACGTCGCGCTGCACGCGGCGCAGCTCCTCGACGGCGACGGGGACGAGTTCGGCCGCCTGTTCCTCGCCGGTGCCGGCGTAGATCGCGAAGACGCCGCTGTCCTCATAGGGGTGCGCGAAGGAGTAGATGGAATAGACGAGGCCGCGCTTCTCGCGGATTTCCTGGAACAGCCGGGAGGACATGCCGCCGCCGAGCAGGGTGGAGAGCAGCAGCACCGCGTAGTGGTCGGGGTCGGTGTAGTGCGTCGAGGGGAAGCCCAGCACCATGTGCACCTGGTCCAGCTCGCGCTCCTCGCGGTGTTCGCCGCCCTGGTAGCGCGCGGGCTCCGGCGCGGGCGGGGCGACGCGCGGCAGGTCCGCGAAGTGGCGCTCCACCAGGGCGAGGATCTCCTCGTGCTCCAGCGCGCCGGCGGCGGCCACCACGATCCGGGAGGGGCCGTAGTGCCGCGCCATGTAGCCCGTCAGCGCCTCGCGCGGCATGGACCGGATCACCTCCTCGGTGCCGAGCGTGGGGCGGCCCATGGGCTGGCCAGGGAAGCAGGCCTCCTGGAAATGGTCGAAGATGATGTCGTCGGGCGTGTCGTTGGCCTGGCCGATCTCCTGCAGGATCACGCCGCGCTCGCGCTCGAGTTCCTCCGGCACGAGGGTGGAGTGGCAGATGATGTCGCCGATGATGTCGGCGGCGAGGCCCGCATCCTCCTTCAGCACCTTGCAGTAGTAGGCCGTCTGCTCGCGCGCGGTGTAGGCGTTGATGTGCCCGCCCACGTTCTCGATCTCGCGCGCGATGGCGGCGGCGTCGCGCCGGGCGGTGCCCTTGAAGGCCATGTGCTCGAGGAAGTGCGAGGCGCCGTTCTCGGCCGCGCTCTCGTGGCGCGTGCCGGCATGGACATAGGCGCCGATGGAGACGGTCTCGACGCGCTCCATGCGGTCGGTGACGACGATGAGGCCGGAGGGCAGCTTCGTCAGGCGGACGGTATCGGACATGGCGCGGATATGGCCCTCAGGCGGCGTTGCGCAAAGCATGGCCGCGCACGAAGCCCTGCACGGCCGACAGGTCGTTCGGCAGCACGGTCAGGCGCTCCTCGCGCGCATAGAGGTCGGCCAGCGCGGGCGGCAGCGGCGGGCGCAGCCCCGTGGCGCGCTCCACCGCCTCCGGGAACTTGGCCGGATGGGCGGTGGCGGCGGTGATGACGGGGATGCCCGGATCGGCCGGCGCGAGGGCGCGGGCGGCGGCCAGGCCCACCGCCGTGTGCGGATCGGCCAGGTAGCCGGCCTCGGCGTGCCAGCGGGCGATCTCGGCCAGCGTCGCCGCATCGTCCAGCGAAAAGCCCGCGAAGTCGGCGGTGGCGGCGCGCCAGGCCCAGTCGGGCACGGGCATGCGGCCCGTGGCGCGGAAGTCGCGCATGATCCGCGCCGTGGCGGCGGCGTCCCGGCCCAGCAGTTCGAACAGCAGGCGCTCGAAGTTGGAGCTCACCTGGATGTCCATCGACGGCGAGAGCGAGGGTTCGACCGGGCGGGCGCTCATGTCGTTGGCGGCGAGGAAGCGCGCCAGGATGTCGTTGCGGTTGGCGGCCACGATGAAGCGCGCGATGGGCAGCCCCATGCGCTTCGCCGCCCAGGCGGCCAGCACATTGCCGAAATTGCCGGTGGGCACCGAGACGGCCACCTCGCGTTCCGGCGCGCCGAGGGCCAGGGCGGCGGCGGCGTAGTAGGGAATCTGCGCCGCGATGCGCGCCCAGTTGATGGAGTTCACGGCGGCGAGGCGCATCTCCGCGCGGAAGGGCGCGTCCACGAACATGGCCTTCACCAGGTCCTGGCAGTCGTCGAAGCTGCCCTCGATGGCGAGATTGGCGACGTTGGGCGCCAGCACCGTCGTCATCTGCCGGCGCTGCACCTCGCTGGTGCGGCCCTTCGGGTGCAGGATCACGATGTCCACCGCCGCGCGGTCGCGGCAGGCCTCGATGGCCGCGCTGCCCGTGTCGCCCGAGGTGGCGCCGACGATGGTGATGCGCTCGCCGCGCTTGGCCAGCACATGGTCGAACAGCCGGCCGAGAAGCTGCAGCGCCACATCCTTGAAGGCGAGCGTCGGCCCGTGGAACAGCTCCAGCGCGAAGTCGCGCGGCCCGAGCTGCACCAGCGGCACGGTGGCGGGGTGGCGGAAGCCGGCATAGGCGGCGCGCGCGAGCCCGCGCAACTCCTCGAGCGAGAGCGCCCCGCCCGTGAAGGGGTGGATGATCCGCGCGGCGAGTTCCGCATAGGGCAGGCCGCGCAGGGCGCGCCATTCGGCGGGGCCGAGGCTGGGCCAGGATTCCGGCAGGAACAGCCCGCCATCCTCGGCCAGGCCGGCGAGCAGGACATCCTCGAAGCCGCGGGGCGCGGCCTCGCCACGGGTGGAGATGTAGCGCATGGGGCGGGAAGCTAGCGCCTCCCGCCCGCCGCGCCTACTCCGCCGCCTGCAGGGTGGTCGCCGCGGCGTAGTCCTCCAGCGGCGCGCAGGTGCAGACGAGGTTGCGGTCGCCGTACACGTTGTCCACGCGCTTCACCGGCGGCCAGTATTTCTGCGCCCTGACCCAGGGCAGCGGGAAGGCGGCCTGCTCGCGCGTGTAGGGGTGGGTCCACTCGCTCGCCGTCACCTCGGCCGCCGTGTGGGGGGCGTTCTTCAGCGGGTTGTCGGCGCGGTCCATGCGGCCCTGCTCCACCGCGCGGATTTCGGCGCGGATGCTGATCATCGCCTCGATGAAGCGATCGAGCTCCGCCTTCGTCTCGCTCTCGGTCGGCTCGACCATCAGCGTGCCGGCGACGGGCCAGGACATGGTGGGGGCGTGGAAGCCGTAGTCCTGCAGGCGCTTGGCGATGTCCTCCACCAGCACCCCGCCGCCCTGCTGGAAGCCGCGGCAGTCGAGGATGCACTCGTGCGCCACCATGCCGTTCCCGCCGCGGTAGAGGATGGGGAAGTGGTCGCGCAGCCGCGCGGCCATGTAGTTGGCGTTGAGGATCGCCACCTGCGTCGCGCGCGTCAGCCCCTCGGCCCCCATCATGCGGATGTAGGCGTAGCTGATGGGCAGGATGGCGGCGCTGCCGAAGGGCGCGGCGCTGACCGGGCCGAAGCCGGTGGCGGGCCCCGCCTCGGGCAGCAGCGGATGGTTGGGCAGGAAGGGCGCCAGATGCGCCGCGACCCCGATGGGCCCCACGCCGGGGCCCCCGCCGCCATGCGGGATGCAGAAGGTCTTGTGCAGGTTGAGGTGGCACACATCCGCCCCGATGGCGGCCGGCGAGGTGAGGCCGACCTGCGCGTTCATGTTCGCGCCGTCCATGTACACCTGCCCGCCATGGGCGTGGATCACGGCGCAGATCTCGCGGATCTGCTCCTCGAACACGCCATGGGTGGAGGGGTAGGTCACCATCAGCGCGGCGAGGTTGGGCCCGTGCTTCATCGCCTTCTCGCGCAGATCCGCGAGGTCCACGTTGCCGTCGCGGTCGCAGGCCACCACCACCACCTGCATGCCCGCCATCACCGCGGAGGCCGGGTTGGTGCCGTGCGCGGAGGAGGGGATGAGGCAGATGCTGCGATGCCCCTCGCCGCGCGAGCGGTGGAAGGCGCGGATGGCGAGCAGCCCCGCATACTCGCCCTGGCTGCCCGCATTGGGCTGCAGCGAGACGGCCGCGAAGCCCGTCACCGCACAGAGCCAGGCCTCCAGCCGGCGGATCATCTCGATATAGCCCTGCGCCTGCTCCACCGGCGCGAAGGGGTGGATGTCGGCGAAGCCCGGGAAGGTGATCGGGATCATCTCCGCCGTGGCGTTCAGCTTCATGGTGCAGGAGCCGAGCGGGATCATCGAGCGGTTGAGCGCAATGTCCTTCTCCTCCAGCTTCTTCATGTAGCGGAGCATGGCGTGCTCCGCGTGGTGGCTGTTGAACACCTCCGCCGTGAGGAAGGCGCTGCGGCGCGCGAGGCCTGCGGGAACGCCGCCGGCCGCCGCGCCGATCTCGCCCCCGAACAGGCGGCAGAGCGTGGCGAGCTCTTCGCGCGTCACCGTCTCGTCGAAGGCCACCGCCACATGCGCCTCGTCCACGCGGCGCAGGTTGAAGCCCGCCTCCAGCGCGGCGGCCATGATGGCCTGGGTGCGCGCGCCCGTCTCGATGCAGACCGTGTCGAAGAAGGCCTCGTGCGTCAGCCTGAAGCCGCCGGCCTTCGCCGCGCCGGCGAGCGCGCGCGCCTGCAGCGCCACGCGCCGCGCGATGCGCGCAAGGCCCTCCGGGCCGTGCCACACCGCGTACATGGAGGCCATCACCGCCAGCAGCACCTGCGCGGTGCAGATGTTGGAGGTGGCCTTCTCGCGGCGGATGTGCTGCTCGCGCGTCTGCAGCGCAAGCCGCATGGCGGGCGCGCCCGCCGCATCCACCGAGACGCCGACGAGCCGGCCGGGCAGGCTGCGCTTCAGCGCGTCCTTCACCGCGATGAAGCCGGCATGCGGCCCGCCATAGCCGAGCGGCACGCCGAAGCGCTGCGAGGAGCCGACCACGATGTCCGCCCCCATCTCGCCGGGCGGCGTCACCAGGGTCAGCGCCAGCAGGTCCGCCGCGACGATGGCGAGCGCGCCGGCGGCATGGGCGGCGGCGATCTCGGGCGCGATGTCGCGCAGCTCGCCCGTCGTGCCGGGATACTGCGTCAGCACCGCGAAGGGCTTCTCGGCGGCGACGGTGGCGGCAAGCGCCGCCGGCTCCGCCACCACGACGCGGATGCCCACCGGCTCGGCGCGCACGCGCACCACCGCGATGCTCTGCGGGTGCAGGTCGGCCGCCACCACCAGCACATCGCTCTTCGCCCGGTGGGCAGAGTGCGCGAGCGTGACGGCCTCCGCCGCCGCCGTGCCCTCGTCGAGCAGCGAGGCGCCGGCCACCGGCAGGCCCGTCAGGTCGCAGATCATGGTCTGGAAGTTGACCAGCGCCTCAAGCCGCCCTTGCGCGATCTCCGCCTGATAGGGCGTGTAGGCCGTGTACCAGCCGGGATTCTCGAGGATGTTGCGCAGGATCACCGGCGGCGTGTGCGTGCCGTGATAGCCCATGCCGATCAGGCTGCGCTTCCGGACGTTGCGCTCCGACAGCGCGCGCAGCTCCGCGATGGCGGCGGCCTCGTTCACCGGCGCGGGCAGGGCGGAGAGGTCCACGCCGCGGATGGCGGCGGGCACCGTCCTCGCCACCAGCTCCTCCAGGTCGCGGCAGCCCACGGTCTTGAGCATCTCGGCGATCTCGGCCTCGGAGGGGCCGATGTGGCGGCGGATGAACTCGCCCTGGTCCTCCAGGGCAAGCAGCTCCTCGGCGAGGGTCATGCGAGGGTCTCCAGGAAGGCGGCGTAGGCGTCGGCGTCCATCAGGTCGTCGGGCAGGGGGCCGCTGGGGGCGATCTTGAAGAACCAGCCCGCCCCCGTGGGGTCGCTGTTGATCCGCCCCGGCTCTTCCGCCAGCGCGGCGTTCACCTCCACCACCTTGCCGGCGATGGGGGCATAGACGTCCGAGGCGGCCTTCACGCTCTCCACCACGGCCACGGCCTCGCCGGCCTCCACCTCGCGGCCGGGCTCGGGCAGGTCCACGAACACCACGTCGCCCAGCGCGTTCTGCGCGTGGTCGGTGATGCCGACCACCGCCACATCGCCCTCCAGGCGCAGCCACTCATGGTCCTTGGTGAACTTCAACGCGCTCATGGGGCCTCCTTCAGCGGGCGTAGCGGTGCGGGTGGAAGGGAAGAGGCGCGACGCGGGCGGGAAGCGCCTTGTCGCGCACGATGAGCTCGAGCGGCGCACCGTCGGCGGCGTGGTCGCGCGCCACATAGCCCATGGCGACGGGGCCGTTCACCGAGGGGCCGAAGCCGCCGGAGGTCACCTCGCCCACCCGCGCGCCGCCCGCCCGGATCTCCGTATGGGCGCGGGCGGGCTGGCGGCCCTCCGGGCGGATGCCGACGCGCAGCCGCGCGGGGCCCTTGTCCAGCGCCTCGCGCACCGCCTCGGCGCCGCGGAAATCCCACGCCATGCGCCGGCGCTTGCCGATGGACCAGGTGAGGGCGGCCTCCACGGGGTTCGTCGTCTCGTCGAGGTCGTTGCCGTAGAGGCAGAGCCCCGCCTCCAGCCGCAGCGAATCCCGCGCGCCGAGGCCCGCGGGCATCACCCCGGGCATGGCCAGCAGCGCCTTGGCGAGCGCCGGGGCCTGTTCCGCCGGGACCGAGATCTCGTAGCCGTCCTCGCCCGTGTAGCCGGAGCGCGAGGCGATGACCTCGATGCCGGCGATGGTCATGGGCGCGATGCCCATGAAGGTGAGGGCGGAGGGGATCAGCGCCGCCACGCCCGGGCCCTGCAGGGCGAGCAGCGCGCGATCGGGCAGCGGGCGCAGCCGCACGCCGGCAGGCAGCACGCTCTCGATCAGCGGGAAGTCGAGGTGCTTGCGCGCGGCGTTGACGACGAGGAAGAGCCGGTCGCCCAGGTTGGCGAACATGAAGTCGTCCAGGATGCCGCCCTGCTCGTTCAGCAGCAGCCCGTAGCGCTGGCGGCCGGGCTTGAGGCCCTGCACGTCCGCCGGCGTGAGCGCCTCCAGCGCCGCGGCCGCCCCCTCTCCCAGCAGCTCGGCCTGGCCCATGTGCGAGACGTCGAACAGCGCGGCGGCGCTGCGGCAGTGCAGGTGCTCGGCCATGATGCCGGCCGGATACTGCAGGGGCATGCTGTAGCCGGCGAAGGGCACCATGCGCGCGCCGAGATCGCGGTGCAGCGCATCGAGCGGCGTGGTGCGGAGCGTCTCGGTCTCGGTCACGATTCCCCCTGCCGCGGAAGCGGCGTCAGAGAACCGCCGCGCGGGCGGCGGTTGCGTTCGTGACCCCCCTCTGTCCCGTGACCTGAGAGATTCAGGAGCGCGGCCGCTGGCGGCGCAGTCCCTTACTCCTTCGGTGCCGCGCCCCCGTGCGAGGGTGCGGGCTTTCCAGAGTGCCCTGTCGCGCGCGGCCCTTCTGCCTGAGCGGTTCCGGGGGCCGGTTGCGCCTTCGGCGACCAGGGCCCCTGGCGAGGCCCCGATTCTCTCCCGCACGCGATGCGCAGGCGCGATCCTTCTGCCCCCGGATCGTGGCCAAGGCAAGGCGCATCTGGCATCCTGTGCCGGGGTGGCAGCGGCTTCCGCCCAGCCGGGCGGCAGCATGCCCGGCTTCGGGGCAGGGCCGCTTCAGGGCAGGAAGGAGAACATCACGAAGGCCGAGAAGATGGCGAGGTGGACGATGCCCTCCAGCACCGTCGTCCGCCCGGTGTTGAGCGTGATGGCGAGCATCAGGAAGGTGGTGGCCAGCAGCGAGATCATCGCCTGGTCCAGCCCCAGGTGCAGCGGCTGCCCGGTGAGCAGCGCCACCACCGCCACCGCGGGAATGGTCAGCCCCACGCAGGCCAGCACCGAGCCGAGGGTGAGGTTCAGCGCCGTCTGCAGGTTGTTGCGGGCGGCGGCGCGGATCGCCGTCAGCCCCTCGGGCAGCAGCACCAGCAGCGCGATGGCGACACCCACCAGCGCCAGCGGCAGCCCCGCCGCGCGCACCGCCCCCTCCAGATGGGGCGCGAGCTGCTTGGCCAGCAGCACCACGCAGAGCAGCGCCAGCAGCAGCAGCGCCGTCGCACCCAGCGCCACCGGGGCCGAGGGCCGCGCGCCGCCGCCCGTCAGCTCGTGGTCCGCCACGAACTCCGCCCGGTGCCGGACGAGCTGCACGTAGAGGAAGGCGATGTAGAGCGCGAAGGAGACGAGCGCGACGTAGAGAAGCTGCGGCGCCGAATAGACCGGCCCCGCCGCGCTGGTGGTGAAGTTGGGCAGCACCAGCGTCAGCGCCGCCAGGGGAATGAGCACGGCGAGGAAGGCGTTGGAGGCGGGGGTGCGGAAGCTCTGCTCGAAATGCCGCCGCCCGCCGAGCAGCAGGCACAGCCCCAGCACGCCGTTCAGCGCGATCATCAGCGCGGAGAAGATGGAATCCCGCGCCACTGTCGGCTCCGCGCCGCCGAGCATCATCGAGACGATCAGCCCCGCCTCGATCACGGTGATGGAGACGGCCAGCAGCAGGCTGCCCAGCAGCGCGCCGAGGCGCCGGGCCACCGTCTCCGCGTGGTGCACCGCGGCGAAGACGCAGCCGATCAGCCCCGCCGCCACCAGCGGCAGCGGCACGGCGCCCCTGGCCGCCACCTCCAGCGCGCCCAGCGCCGGGAAGGCCACCGCCCACCAGGGAAACGCCCTGCCGCCCGCCATGCCTCCCTCCCCTCCTGCCGCCTGTCCCCGCTTACCGACGCGGGGCGCGCCTGTCAGGCCGATTCCCGCCGCCGCCCCATGACGAGGCCGAGCAGCACGAGGCCGCAGGCGGCGAGCAGCAGCCCCTCCTCCAGCCCGAAGCCCCAGCGGATCGCGCCCATCAGCGGCGGGCCCATCGCCTGGCCCAGAAAGAAGTGGAAGGCGTGCAGCGACACGGCCGAGGCGCGCGCCTGCGGCGCCACCTCCGTCACGCGCGTCTGCAGCGAGTTGTGCAGCATGAAGAAGCCGGTGCCGAGGAACAGCCCCGCGCCCACGAAGAGGCCGGCGGAGGGCGCGAGCGCCAGCCCCGCGAGGCCGCTGCCGGCCAGCGCCCCGCCCAGCCGCATCATCCGCCGGGGCCCCAGCCGCGCCACCAGCAGCGGGGCGCAGGCGGCATAGAGGAAGCCGCCGCAGCCGAAGGCGGCGAGGGTGAAGCCGGCCTCGCGCGTCGCGCCCATGCCGGCTTCCAGCAGATGGTTGGCGATGTAGGGGAAGCCGCCGAACACCAGCATCCCCTCGATGCCCACCGCCCAGTAGAGGGCGAGCGCCGGCCGATGCGTCAGCAGGAAGCGGTAGCGCGCCACCGCATCGGCGAAGCTGAGCGCGCCGCGCGGATCGGGCACGCGGTCGCGCAGCAGCGGCAGAACGGCGAGGGCGGAGAGCGCCCCGCACAGCGCCATCAGCCCGCGCCAGCCCAGCACCGGCTCCAGCAGCCCGGCCATCACCCCGCCGGCCATCTGCCCCGCGATGGCGCAGGCGAGGAAGCGGCTGATCGCCACCTGCCGCTCCGCGAGCGGCACGCGATCCCCGAACAGGGCGAGGGTGACGGGGAAGATGCCGCCGCCCGCCGCGCCGGTGGCCATGCGCAGCAGCAGCAGCACGAGCAGCGTGGGCGCCAGCGCCGAGCCGGCGAGGAAGAGCGCCTGGAAGGCGAGGGCGAAGACGATCACGCGCCGCTTGCCCAGCGCATCCGCGACCGGCCCCAGCACCGGCTGCACCAGCGCGAAGGGCAGGGCGAAGGCGGTGGCCAGCAGCGCCACCCGCGCCGGCTCCTGCGCGAAATCCAGCGCGAGCACGGCCACCAGCGGGTCCGTCACGCGGGTGGCGATGGCGGAGGCGAAGCCCGCCAGCGCGAAGGTCAGGACGAGGCGGTTGTGCTGCGCGCGGGACATCTCGCCTCGGTGGGGTGTGGCCGCCGGCTCAGGCGGCCGGGGGCGGCTCGCCCTGCACGGGCTCGGCGCCCATGCCGCGCAGCATCTCGGTGATGGCCGCCGCGGCCGCCTCCGCCTGGCTGGCCGAGGTGCCCTTGGCCACCAGCGCCACGCCGCCGCCGGTGAAGCCCTGCGGGCCATGGGCGCGGTAGAAGGGGTAGCTGCCGATCTCCAGCGCCGGGAAGCGCGCCTGGATGGCCTCGAGCGCCGCCGCGATGTTGCCCTCATAGACGCCCAGCGCATGCACGGTGCGCGAGACAACCGGCACGCCGCCCTTCAACGAGGGCGCGAGCGCCTCGAACATCGCCTGCATGATGCGCGGCACGCCCGCCATGACATGCACATTGCCGATGGTGAAGCCGGGGGCGGAGGTGATGGCGCAGCGGATGGGGGTGGCGCCCAGCGGCAGGGTGGCCATGCGCAGCCGCGCGGCGTTGAACTCCACGGGCGGGTCGCGCCGCGCGTAGTCCTCGGCCATCAGGGCGCGCGTCTCCTCGTGCACCACCCAGGGCACGCCGAAGGCCTCGGCCACGCATTCGCTGGTGATGTCGTCGTGCGTCGGGCCGATGCCGCCGGTGGTGAACACGTGGTCGAACCGCGCGCGCACCTCGTTCAGCGTGGCGACGATGGTCTCTCGCACATCAGGGATCACGCGCGCCTCGCGCAGCGGGATGCCGAGCTCGCCCAGCCGCGTGGCGAGGTATTGCAGGTTCGCGTCGCGGGTGCGGCCCGAGAGCACCTCGTTGCCGATGATCAGCAGGCAGGCGGTGGGGTTGCGCATGGCGGGCGAGCCTAGAGGAAGTCGCGCAGCAGCGCGACCAGCGGCACATCCGCCGGGGGCATGGGGTAGTCCGCGAGCCGCGCGGGCGCCACCCAGGCGAGGGTCTGCCCCTCGCGCGCTGTGACGCGCCCCTCCCAGCGGCGGCAGACGTAGAGCGGCATCAGCAGGTGGAACTCCGCATAGCCGTGCGAGGCGAAGAAGAGCGGAGAGAGGCAGGCGCTCCGCGTCTCGACGCCCAGCTCCTCGCGCAGCTCGCGGATCAGGGCGTCCTCGGGCGTCTCGCCCGCGCCGACCTTGCCGCCGGGGAACTCCCACAGCCCGGCCATGGACTTCCCCGGCGGGCGCCGAGCGAGCAGCACGCGGCCATCGGAGTCCACCAGCGCGCAGGCGACGACGAGCAGCAGCGGCTTCGGCGCGGGCGGGGCGGGCGCGGCCTCGCGCAGGAAGCGGATCACCGGCATGTTGCGGTTGCGCGAGAGGTAGGGCTGCACCGCGCGCCCCGCCTCGACGAAGCCGAGGCGCCGCAGCACGGCGTGGGAGGCGGCGTTGTCGGTCAGCGCGCTCGCCTCCACGCGAGTCACGCCCAGATGCCGCTCGGCCCAGTCGAGCAGCCCCGCCGCGGCCTCGCGCGCGATTCCCTGGCCCCAGTGCCTCCGCCCGATCCAGTAGCCCAGCTCCGCCGCGCCGCTGCGGTTCAGCGTGAGGCCGACGCAGCCCACGAGCTCCCCCGTCCGCGTGACGGCGAGGTGATAGGCCTCGCCGCGCGCGATCTGCGCGCGCGTGGCGGCGATCCATTCGAGCGCGAGCCCGTCGCGGTAGGGAAAGGGCACGCGCGCCAGGTTGCCGGCCACCGAGTAGTCGTTCACCAGCCGCGTGACCTCGGCGGCGTCCTCGGCCTCCAGCGGGCGCAGCAGCAGCCGCGCCGTGGCGATGGGCAGCTCAGCTCCGGTAGCTGCCATTGATGTCGATGTAGCCGTGCGTCAGGTCGCAGGTCCAGACGGTGGCCTTGCCCCGGCCGAGGCCGATGTCCACCGTGATCTCCACCTCGCGCCCCTTCATGTGCGCGACCACGGGCCCCTCGTCGTAGCCGGGGACCACGCCGCCCTCCCGCGCCATCCAGACGCCGCCCACGGCCACCGAGAGGCGGTCGCGGTCGGCCGGCTCGCCGGCCTTGCCCACGGCCATGACGATGCGGCCCCAGTTCGCGTCCTCGCCGGCGATGGCGGTCTTCACCAGCGGCGAGTTGGCGATGGACATGGCGATGCGGCGCGCGGATGCCGCGCTGACCGCGCCGGTGACGTTCACGGTGATGAGCTTCTGCGCGCCCTCGCCGTCGCGCGCCACCATCAGCGCCAGCTCGTGCAGCACCTCGCGCAGGGCGCGCGCGAAGTCCCGCAGCAGGGCGGGCGGCGAGGCGGCGGTCACGCGCGGGTGCTTCGCCTGGCCGGTGGCGAAGAGCAGCACCGTGTCGGAGGTGCTGGTGTCGCTGTCCACCGTCACGCAGTTGAAACTGGCGTTCACCCCCTTCGCCAGCAGCTTCTGCAGCACTGGCGCGGGGATCCTCGCGTCGGTGGCGAGGAAGCTCAGCATCGTCGCCATGTCGGGCGCGATCATGCCGCTGCCCTTGGCGATGCCGTTGATGGTCACCACCGCATCGCCGATGCGCGCCGTGCGCGTCGCGGCCTTCGGGAAGGTGTCGGTGGTCATGATGGCGCGCGCGGCGGCGGCCCAGCGGTCCTCGGCCAGCGCGGCGAAGGCGCCGGGCAGGGCGGCGAGCAGCCGCTCCGTCGGCAGGGGCTCGCCGATCACGCCGGTGGAGGCGAGGAACACCTCGCCCGGCTTGCAGCCGAGCAGCGTGGCCGCGGCCTCGGCGGTGCGCGCGCAGGTCTCGCGCCCGGCCTTGCCCGTGAAGACGTTGCTGTTGCCCGCGTTCACCACCAGCGCGCGGGCGCGCCCGCCCTTCAGCGCGGCGCGGCACCAGTCCACCGGCGCGCCGGGACATTTGTTGCGGGTGAACACGCCCGCCACCGTGGTGCCCGGCGCGAAGCGGAAGACGGTGAGATCCTCGCGCCCCTTGTAGCGGATGCCGGCGGCGGCGGAGGCGCATTCGGCGCCCGCCAGCGCGGGCATCTCGGGCAGCGGGAGGGCGAGGGGCGAGACGGGATGGGCCATGGCGTGTCGGTCTGGCGGGTCTCAGCGGCGCTGGGCGGGGGCGGGGCCGCGCGCGGGCGGCGGGGGCTCGGGCTGGGGCGCGGCGGGGGCGGCCTCGGCCGGGGGCTCCACGCGCTCGATGCGGGCGGCGGCGCGCACGCGCTGAACGGCGGCGGCCACCTCCTCCTCGATGGCCTGCTGGCGCAGCGCCTCGCGGCTGTCCTCGAAGCTCGGCCCGCGCGAGACGCGGCGCTCCTCCACGCGCATCAGGTGCCAGCCGAACTGGGTGCGCACCGGGGCGGGGCTGACCTGGCCTGGCTGCAGCGCGAAGGCGGCGGCGGCGAACTCGGGCACCATGTCGCCGCGCCGGAAGAAGCCGAGATCGCCGCCGTTGCGCGCGGCAGGGTCGGTCGAGCGGCGGCGCGCCACCTCCTCGAAGCTGCCGCCGCGCTGGATTTCCTGCAGGATGGCGCGCGCCTCCTGCTCGCTGGCGACGAGGATGTGGCGCGCGCGCACCTCCTCCTCCGGCGCGCGGCCGGCCTGCTCGCGCTCGAAGCGGGCGCGCAGCGCCTCCTCCGTCAGGCGCGGCAGCACCTCGCGGCGCAAGAGCGCGTCGCGCAGCTCGTTCTCCTCGAGCTGGCGCAGGCGGCGGCGCAGCTCCTCCTCGCGGTCCAGCCCCGCGGCGCGGGCGGCCTGCACCATGGCGCGGTCGGTGATGGCGCGGTCCACGAGCTGCTCGAACACCTGCGGCGGCAGCATGGCGCGCAGCATGGCGGGCGGCACGGCGCGCAGCTCGGGCGGCATGGCCTCGGCCGCGGCGGCGATCACCTCCTCGAGGCGGATCTCCTCGCCGTTCACGCGGGCGATGACAGGGTTGGCCTCTCCCGCCGGGGCGGGCGCCGGGGGCGCGGGGGCCTGCGCGGCCGCCGGGGCCGGCCCGAGCAGCGTGGCGGAGGCGAGCAGGAGGGCGGCGAGCGGCAGGCGGGCCATCGGCGGGGAATCCATCAATCCGGCCGGACAATGGCCGATGCCCCGCGCCCCCACAACCCGCCGCGCTTGACGCGCGGGCCGCGGGGCGGAACCCTGGCCGCATGGGCACCAGGATCATGGCGGCCGGCGGCTACCGCTACATCCCGGCCGTGTTCCAGTATTCGGGCGGCGTGGCGGCCGAGCCCGGCTTCCGGCTGGAGCGCGCGCGCTTCGCCGAGCCGGTGCCGCTCGCCGAGGGTTTCGCCCGCATCAAGGCGCATCTCGCCGCGCTCGGCCGCCCGCCCGCCGCCTTCGCGCAGTGCGAGCTGCGCAGCCCCGCACCCTTCACCGAGGCCGGCTTCGCCGCCTTCAACCGCGTCTATGTCGGGGTGCTCCAGGAATGGGGCATCGTGCAGGGCGAGGAGAACCCTGTGGCGCGCAGCAATGTGTGCCCCGAGATCGCGCCCCCGCCCGAGCCCT
>JBKBSR010000353.1:0-3135 GCA_046291055.1 Roseococcus sp. | reverse complement strand
GGGGGCGGCGAGCATGAGCCGCTCGAAGCCGAACTCCGGGCGCAGCCGCTCGATCCGCCGGCGGAGGAGATCCATCAGATGGGCCGGGTCGCGGCTCGCCCGGCCGAGGCCCTGGCCGATCTCCTGCCAGGCGCCGTCGCCGCGGAAGGCGGTGAGGCGCAGCGCACGCGCGCCTTCCCCCGCCGCCTCCAGCCCCTCGCAGAGCCGGGCGAGGAGCCGCTCCAGCGCCCGCTCGATGGCCGGGGCGGTCAGCAGCGGGGCGGGGAAGTCGCGCGCCGCGACATGGGCGGGGGGCGGGCGGATGGGGGTGAAGGGGGCGAGAGCGCCGCGCAGGGCCGCCAGCTCCCCGAGCAGCGCCGGGCCGAAGCGGCGGGCGAGCGGGCCGCGCGGCTGCGCCTCCAGCGCCGCCACCTCGCGCAGGCCGAGCCGGTGCAGGCCGGCGATCACCTCCTCCGGCAGGTCGAGCGCGGCGGTGGGCAGGGCGCCGACCGCGGCCTTCTCCTGCGCGGGGGTCAGCACGGCGGAGTCATGCCCCGCGCGCAGCAGCGCCGCCAGCGCCGCGGGGGCGGCGCCGAGCATCCCGCGCGCCGGCGCCCCCGCCCGGGCGAAGGCCGCGAGCACGCGGGCGAGCAGTTCGGGCTCGGGCTCGGGCAGCCCTGTGGTCTCGATCAGCAGCCCATCCGCACCGCGCCGGCCGACCAGCGGCGAGAAGCGCAGCGCCCAGACGGCGCGCGCGCCGAGCCCCGGTCCCTCCAGCACCAGGAAGCGGCGGCCCCGCGCCGGCGGCTCCGGCCCGGCGGGCGGGAGGGGCGCGGGGGCGGGGGGCTCCAGCGCGGCGAGGAGGGGCAGGGAAGGGGGGCGCGCGGCCCGGCGCCCGGCCATCAGGCGCGCCTGCGGCCCGCCGCCGCCAGGGGGGCAAGCGTGGCGAGCCGCCCCTGCGCCGCGTCCCATTCCGCCAGCCAGGCGCCGGGACGGCCGCCGCGGGCGCGCAGCAGGCGGATGTCCCAGGCCGGATCGCCCAGGTGATGCGCCGTGGCGTCCCGCGCCGGGCGGGGCGCGATGCGCCAGCGCGTCAGCGCCGCGCCCGGGCCGGCCTCCTCCGGCGTGTCGCGCAGCAGAAGCCCGATGCCGCCGCCCGTCTCGGCGGCGAGCTGCAGACGGCGCGCGGCGGTGAGGTCGGGCGCGGGGCCGAGCAGCAGCACGGCGGCGATGGCGGGCGAGCGCAGCCCCTCCTCGGCGGCCCAGAGCGCATCGGCCGCGCGGGGCGCGCGCACCAGGATCAGCCGCGCGGCGTCGAGGCCGAGGCGGGCGAGGCCGGGCGGGTAGGCGTCCGGCTCCGGGGCGATCCAGAGCAGGGAGCGGCCGGGCAGGGCGGCCTGGGCGCGCGCCATCAGAAGCGCGGTGAATCCGAGGCTTGCGCCGGGATCCTCGCCCAGAACCTCATGAATCCCGGCCAGCGGCAGCCCGCCCCAGGGCAGATGCGCATCCAGCTCCGGCGAGAGGGGCAGGCAGGCGCGGGCCTCCATGCCGGGGCCGCTGCGGTCGAGTCGGGCGATACGCGCACGCAGCCCCGCGAGCAGGCCGGCGCGGTCCATCGGAGGGGCGGGGGAGGGGGCGGCTTCGGTCATCGTGCGATCTTATTCCTAGTTTCTGGGCGCGCGGCGTCGAGCGTCAAGGGAAGATCGGGCGATTCGCGGAAAGGTTGCGGCCGTTTCTGACGGGCTCCGCGCGATGCGCGCGCAAGCGATTGCTGGGAAGAGATTTTCGCATTCGGGGCCGGATGTTATGGGGCCGGCACGAAATACTTTGTTCATCCCGTTCCGGCAGGCTGCGTGCTTCGCTTCCCATGAGGAAAGCAATGCCCGCAGCCGCCTATCGCCAGAGTGGCCTCGGCGCCCTCCTCCTCCTGACCCTCCTGGTTCTGGGGGCATGCGCGGCCTCGCCCGCCCAGCAGGCGGTCGGCACCCCGGCCGGCCGGGTGGCGGCGGAGAGCCTGGCCAGCCTCGAAGCCCACGGCGTTCCGGTGGGGGCGGCCGTGGCGGTCGGCGAGGGGCGGCTGCTCACCAACGCCCATGTGCTGCGCCAGGCGGGCGGCGAGCTGCGGCTGCGCCGCGGCGATGACGGCGAGTCGGCGCCCGCCCGGGTGGTGGCCGTCAGCCCGCGCCTCGATCTCGCGGTGCTCGAGGCGCCGCCAGGCTTCCTGCGCCCTGCCGCCCTGGCGGAGGGCGGGGTGCGGTCGGGCCAGCCGGTCTGGGCGCTCGGCCCCCATGGGCTTGGCCGCGCCATGGCGGCGGGGCGGGTGGCGCAGCCCGAGGTGGTGCTGCGCCGCTTCGGGCCTGGCTACACGGCGGGTCTGGGCGCGCTGATGGGCTTCTCGGGCGGCCCGGTGGTGGACGAGAGCGGCCGCGTGACGGGCCTGACCACGGCGCTGCCCGAGCCGGGCGCCGCTCCGGCGCTGGCCATGCTGACCGGCGTGGATCTGGCCGGTCTGATGGACGGGAACCGGCGGCAGGTGTTCGTGCTCTCCATCCGCGCGGCGATGGAGGAGGCGGCGCGCCTGGGCGCCCTGCCCGCCGCCGGGACACTCAGCCTCGCCCCGTCTTCGGCCCCGGATCCCAGGGGGCGCGGCTGATCTCGCGCCGCGCCTCGCTCTCGGTCAGGCCGATGTCGCGCAGCAGGCGCGGATCGAGCTCGGCGAGGTCGCGGCGCGTCTTCCAGACACGGTGCATCTGCCGGAGGTGCTGCAGCCAGAGCCCGGCCTGCGGCGCCCGCAGCGGCCGGAGAGCAGGGAGGGAAAGGCTGGCGCGGCTCGACATCGGAGTGTCCCTTGGGGTGATCCTCCCGGGAGAGTGACGCCTGCCGCGTTATCAGCCAAACGATTAATATTGACGGAAATCATCAGGAGTTCTGATGATGGTGGCGTGCTTCCCGCCGGCCTCGATCCCGAACTCCTGCGTAGCTTCGTGCTGATCGCCGAGGGCGGCAGCGTGACCCGCGCGGCCGAGCGCGTGGGGCGCACGCAATCGGCCGTCTCCATGCAGATGAAGCGCCTGGAGGAGGTGCTGGGCGTGCCGGTGCTGCGCCGCGGGCCGCGGGGGCTGGAGCCGACCGACAAGGGGCTCTGGCTGCTGGAAC
>JBKBSR010000352.1:0-3168 GCA_046291055.1 Roseococcus sp. | reverse complement strand
CTCCATCACCGCGGCCACGGCGCCGCTGTCGGGCAGCATCAGGATCACGGTGCGCGCGGCGCGCGCCACGGCCTCGGGCGCGGCCTCGGCCGGCACGCCGGGCAGCGCCACGCCGGCCGCATCGCAGGTGACCAGCGGCACGCCCTTGGCGTGCAGGTTCTCGGCCATGGGCCGGCCCATCATGCCGAGCCCGATGAAGCCCACCCGTTCCATCGCGTTCCCCCCTTGCGCCGTCACCGGCCATGCTCCGGCCGGGCGCGGCGCTTGTCGAGGGGGGCGGCCCTCAGCGCGCGGCGCGCACCGCCTGGGCCAGCGCGCGCACCTGGTCGAGCACGCGGCGCGCGGAATCCGGGGCGGCCCGGCCCTCCGCGTCGAGCGACTTCGCCAGCGTGTCGATCAGCGCCGAGGCCACCACCGCCCCGTCGCTGACGCGCGCCGCATGCGCCGCCTGCTCGGGCGTGCGCACGCCGAAGCCAATGCAGATGGGCAGATCGGTGTGCGCGCGGATGCGCGGAATGGCGGCGGCCAGATCCTCGGGTGCGGCGCTCTTCGTGCCGGTGATGCCGGTGATCGCCACGTAATACACGAAGCCGGAGGAGGCGTTCAGCACCAGCGGCAGCCGCGCCGCGTCGGTGGTGGGCGCGACGAGGCGGATGATGTCGAGCCCCGCCGCCTTCGCGTGGGGCGCGAGCACCTCCGCCTCCTCGGGCGGCATGTCCACCACGATGATCCCGTCCACCCCGGCGGCCGCGGCATCGGCGGCGAAGCGTTCCGGGCCGTAGGAGAGAATGGGGTTGAGGTAGCCCATCAGGATCACGGGCGTCGCGTCGTCGCCTTCGCGGAAGGCGCGCACCATGCCGAGCGCGCCGGCCAGCGTCGCGCCCGCCTTCAGCCCGCGCTGGCCGGCGGCCTGGATGATGGGGCCATCGGCCATCGGGTCGGTGAAGGGCACGCCGATCTCGATGAGGTCCGCCCCGGCGGCCGGCATCCCGCGCAGGATCTCCATGCTGGTGGCGAGGTCGGGGTCATAGGCCTCGAGGAAGGGGATGAGGGCGCCGCGGCCCTCGGCCCGGAGCGCGGCGAAGCGCGCGGAAATCCTGGATGGCATCAGAAGCTCTCGCCCAGCAGCTTCGCGACCGTGAAGATGTCCTTGTCGCCCCGGCCGCAGAGGTTCATCACGATCAGCGTCTCCGCCGGCAGGGTGGGGGCGAGCTTGAGCACATGCGCCAGCGCATGCGCCGGCTCCAGCGCGGGGATGATGCCCTCGAGCCGCGCGCAGAGCCGGAAGGCCTCCAGCGCCTCGGCGTCCGTCGCGTTCACGTACTCCACGCGGCCGAGCTCGTGCAGCCAGGCGTGCTCGGGGCCCACGCCGGGGTAGTCGAGCCCGGCGCTGATGGAGTGGCCCTCCAGGATCTGCCCGTTCTCGTCCTGCAGCAGATAGGTGCGGTTGCCGTGCAGCACGCCCGGCCGGCCGCCGGTGAGGCTCGCGGCATGGCCCGTCACCGTCTCGATGCCGTGGCCGCCGGCCTCGACGCCGACCATCCGCACCGAGGGCTCGTCGAGGAAGGGGTGGAACAGCCCCATGGCGTTGGAGCCGCCGCCGATCGCGGCCACCAGCACATCGGGCAGCCGGCCTTCGGCGGCCTGCATCTGCGCGCGCACCTCCTCGCCGATCACCGACTGGAAGTCGCGCACCATGGCGGGATAGGGGTGCGGCCCGGCCACGGTGCCGATGCAGTAGTAGGTGTCCTCGACATTCGCGACCCAGTGGCGCAGCGCCTCGTTCATCGCGTCCTTCAGCGTGGCGGCGCCGCTCTCGACGGCCATCACCTCCGCGCCCAGCAGCTTCATGCGGAACACGTTGGGCTGCTGGCGCGCCACGTCCACCGCGCCCATGAACACGGTGCAGGGCAGGTCGAACAGCGCGCAGGCGGTGGCGGTGGCCACGCCATGCTGGCCCGCGCCCGTCTCGGCGATGATGCGCTTCTTGCCCATGCGCTTGGCGAGCAGGATCTGCCCCAGCACCGCGTTGATCTTGTGCGCGCCGGTGTGGTTCAGCTCGTCGCGCTTGAAATAGACCTTCGCGCCATGGCCCGGCGCGGCCTTGGCGCGCAGATGCGCTGTCACGCGCTCGGCGAACCAGAGCGGGCTCGGCCGGCCCACGTAATGCGTCAGCAGCCGGCGCCATTCGGCGTCGAAGGCGGGATCCTTCCTCGCAGCGGCGTAGGCCCGCTCCACCTCCAGGATCAGCGGCATCAGCGTCTCGGCGACGTAGCGGCCGCCGAAGCCGCCGAACTTGCCGGCCGCATCGGGACCGGAGCGATAGGTATTGGGGCGCGTGAGGGGCGTGTTCACAACTCGGGCATCCGGCGCTGGCGTGAGCAAGGGTGATAGCGAAGGGCAGGCGCGGCGTCAGCCCCGGTCCCCGGCCTCGCGGGCTCGGGCGATGAAGGCGCGGATCAGCCCCTCGTCCTTCACCCCCCGCGCGCGCTCCACGCCGGAGGAGACATCCACGCCCGGCGCGCCGCTGGCGGCCAGCGCCTCGGCCACATTGGCGGGGGTGAGGCCGCCGGCCAGCAGCCAGGGCACGGGGATGGCGGCCCGCCGCGCGAGCGCCCACTCGAAGGGCGCGGCGTTGCCGCCGGGCAGCGCCGCCCCGGGCGGGGGCTTGGCGTCCAGCAGCAGCCGGTCCGCCACCCGGGCATGGGGGGCGATGGCGGCGAGATCCGCCTCGCCGCCGATGCCGAGCGCCTTCATCACCGGCAGGCCGAAGCGCGCGCGCACGGCGGCCACCCGTTCGGGCGTCTCCTCGCCATGGAGCTGGATCAGATCGAGCCGCACGGCGGCGAGGGTCGCGGCCAGCGCGGCGTCATCGGGGTCCACGAACAGGCCCACGCGCCGCGGCCCGCCCGGGTGGGTGGCGGAGATGGCCGCCGCCTGACCGGGCGTGACCGCGCGGGGCGAGGCGGGGAAGAAGACGAAGCCCACGAAATCCGCCCCCGCCGCGGCGGCCCAGCCCAGCGCCTCGGCGCTGTTCACGCCGCAGATCTTGACCTCGACGGGCATCAGCGCGGCAGGGATGCGGTGATGGCGCGCGCGGCCGCCGCGGGATCGGGCGCGGCGGTGGTGGGTAGGCCCACCCCAACCCCCTCCGCACCCCCCGCCCCC
>JBKBSR010000351.1:0-3179 GCA_046291055.1 Roseococcus sp. | reverse complement strand
GGTGGCGCTGTTCGAGCGCGTGCCGGCGCGGCTGCGCAACCCGGACATGGCGCGGCTCGCCGCCTCGGCGCGGCGCGAGTTCGAGGTGCGTCAGCTCGAGGACCAGGCGCGCGCCGGGCGCTTCGGTGCCCTCGCCCTGCTCGAGCAGATGGCGGGGCAGCGCGATCCTGCGGGCATGCTGGCGCCCGCCGTGGTGCGCGCGCTCGGCCGGCTCGAGGAGCCCGGGCGCGCCGAACGCGCCGCGCGTCTCGCGCTCGCCGGCAACCCGGCGATGACGCCCGCCGCGCGCATCCTGCTGGCGGCCGCGCTGGTGGATGCCCGCCGGGTGGACCTCGCCCGGGAACTGACGCTGCCGCTCGCCATGGATCCCCGCCTGCCCGCCGAGCAGCGCCGGGAGCTGGAGAGCCTGCTCGACATCCAGTCCAGCTTCCGCGCCGACCAGCTTCTGGCCGAGAACCGTCCGGCGGAGGCGCAGGCGGAGCTCGAGGCCCTCGCCGCGCGGCGGGGCGGCCAGCTCGCCCCGGCGGGCAACCTCGCTCTGGCGCGGCTGCTGGTGGCGCAGGGGCGGGCGCGAGAGGCCCGTGCCCTCGTGGAGGCCATGCTCGAGCGGAACCCCCGCGACATCGAGGCCCGTCAGGTGCTGGTGGACGTCGCCATCGCCGAGCGCGACTGGGCGCGCGCCCAGGCCGCGCTCGTGGAGGGAGCCTTCTTCCATCCGGGCGATCTGCGGCTCACCCTGGCCGAGGCGCGGCTGCGCCGGGCCCGTGGCGACCAGCTCGGCACGCTTCGGCTCATGGAGCGCGCGGCGGCGCGCCGCCTCGCGGAATGGGGTGCGGACGGCGAGGTGGCGGGCGCCGCGGCCGCGGCGCGGGCCATGAGCCCCGGCGGCGGCATGCCCCAGGCCCAGCGCCTGCACGATCCGCTAACGGCCCAGATCGCGCAGGAGCTGATCCGCGCGCGCGACGAGGCCTCCATGTGGATCCAGGGCGGGGTGCAGGTGCAGAGCCGCGGAGGCGTCGCCGGCATCAGCCGCATGACCAACGTCACCCTGCCCGCGGAGGTGTCGGTCCCCGCGCCCGAGATCGGCGGCCGGCTGACCGTGGGCGTGGACACCGTGCTGCTGCGCGCCGGGCGGATGGGAAGCGACTTCACCACCACCCAGAGCTTCGGCACCAACCCGGTCTTCGCCGATCCCTCCTTCGCCCGCCCGGCCTTCGTGCGACCGCCCTCCGAAGTGGAGGGCGCGGCCGTACGAGTCGCCTACATCCGGCCGAACCTGCGCGCGGAGATCGGCTCCACGCCGCTCGGCTTCCAGCGGCCGACCTGGACGGGCATGTTCGAGGTGGTGCCGCAGATCACGGATCGCCTTCGCGTGCGCCTGACCGCCGAGCGCGCGCCGGTGACCGACAGCATCCTCTCCTACGCCGGGTATCGCCAGGTTCTCAGCGGCCCGTTCTGGGGCGGCGTGACCCGGACCGGCGGCCGCATCCAGTTCGAGTATTCGCCCGATGCGCGCTCCGGCCTCTACGCAGGCGGCGGGGTGCACGCGCTGACCGGCGGCAATGTCGTGCGCAACACACGCTACGAGGCGGGGGTAGGCGGTTTCTACACCGTGCTGCGCCAGCCCGGACAATCCGTCACCATCGGGATGGATCTGCGCTACATCGGCCATGACCGCAACGCGGGCGGCTTCACCTTCGGCCATGGCGGGTATTTCAGCCCGTCGCAAAGCGTCGTCGCCTCGCTGCTCGGCGAATACCGCGCGCAATGGGGCGACTGGACCTTCCGCGGCATCGGCGCCGTGGGCTATCAGAGTTTCCGTACCGCCTCGGCGCCGGTCTTTCCGACCAACCCCTTCTACCAGGCGCAGATCGAGGCGCAGGCGGCCGCCGCGCCGGAGGTGTTCCAAGCGCGGCTGCCCGGCGCACGCAGCAGCGGGCCGACGGGGAGCCTTTTCGCAAATCTCGAATACGCCGCCACTCCGCACCTGCGCCTGGGCCTCGCCGGGCGCTACGAACGGGTGGGGAACTACGAGGACACGGTCGCCTTCTTCTATCTGCGCTACAGGTTCGACCGACCGCGCGAGGACTTGGCGCCGCTCCACGCCGCCTTCCCCGCCCGCACCGCCTATCCGAACGTGAACGACCCGCAGCTCGGCATGTTCCAGGGCGGCGCGCCGGAGCTGGTCCGCCTGCCCTCCGGCGCGGCGCGGCCCGTCTGGTGAGGGGCGGCGCGCTGCGCGGGGCGGCGGCGATCCTCCTTGCGCTGGGACTCGCGGCGCCCTCGGTCAGCGCTTGCCCCGCCCCGCCCGACCCACGCGCGCCGCCCCCGGAGGCCCGGCCCGCGCCGCACAACTGGCCGGAATGGGGGCGTCACGCAGCGGCTCTGACCGCGCGGCTTCGCAGCCTCGATCCGTCCTCCGTCCGGCTCGTCTTCCTCGGCGATTCCCTGCTCTTCGGCTATCCGCCCGAACTGTTCCAGCACTTCCACGGCCATCGCGGCGCGCTGAACCTCGCCCTTCCGGGCGACACCACGGCGACGCTGCTCTGGCGGCTTGGGCAGGGGCATTGGCCCGTCGGGCTGCGCCCGCGCGTGGCGGTGCTGCTCATCGGTACCAACAACGCCGCGCTGGGCGCACGGGCGGAGGGCACGGCGCAGGCGGTGGTCCAGATCATGGAGGAGATCCGCCGTCGCTCTCCGGACACGCGCATCCTGCTCATGGCCCTGCTGCCGCGCGGCCCAGACCCGAGCGATCCCGCGCGGGCGCTGAACGAGCGGGTCAATCAGCTTCTCGAGAGTTGCGCCGACGGGCGGCGCGTGGTGTGGAGCGATGCGGGGCGCGCGCTGCTGGACGGGGCGGGCCGCCTGCCGCCGGCCATCGCCTTCGACCACCTGCATCTGACGCTTCTCGGCTACGCCATTCTCGGAGGGGCGATGGAGGCCCCGCTGCGCTGGCTGCTGGAGGGCCCGTAAGCGTCGCCCCAGCTCATACCGGCGGCGCCTGAACCCGACTCACTGCGGCTTCCGGCGCGGCTGTGGTGGTGATTCGCTGTCTTTCTTGAGGAGCGGAGGCGAGGATGGCGGGGGTTGCGATCACGCGGTTGGAGTTGGATGCGGCGGGCCTGCGGCGCGCTGCATCGCGCGAGCGGGAGGCGGGTGCTTCGCGCCGGATGCTGGCG
>JBKBSR010000350.1:0-3188 GCA_046291055.1 Roseococcus sp. | reverse complement strand
GCCGCCGACACCCACAAAGTGCGTGGCGTTGAGGTCCGCCATCGCCTCCCTGCCCCCACTCGATGCCTTTCAATGGGCAGTCGGGGTCGCGGGGGGGGGGGCGCAAGCCCGGCATGGTTCCCCCGCGCCGGACGCTCGACTAGGCTCCGCCGCAACGGGCGCGCCAGCCGCCCGCACCGAGGGGAGGCCCGCCATGTCCGTCGCCGCGTTCCAGCAGGCCCGCGACCTGCTCTTCGCCTGCCGGGGCGACTACGCGCGCGCGCGGCGCGAGTTCCGCTGGCCGGAGATGACGGAGTTCAACTACGCGCTGGACTGGTTCGACGGCGTGCTGGCGCAGGGCGAACAGGGCGGGCGCGAGGCGCTGCGCATCGCCGGCCCGGGTGCGGCGCGGCGCAGCTTCGCCGAGCTTTCGGCGGATTCGAACCGCGTGGCGAACGGGCTGCGCGCGCTGGGCGTGCGGCGCGGGGACCGCATCCTGCTCATGCTCGGCAATGTCGTGCCGATGTGGGAGGCGATGCTGGCCGCGATGAAGCTGGGCGCGGTGGTGATCCCGGCCGCCACGCTGCTCACCCCGGCCGACCTCGCGGACCGTTTCGCGCGCGGCCGCGTGCGCCACGTCATCGCCGCCGCCGGCGAGGCGCAGAAGTTCGAGGGGCTCGATCCGGGCGTGACGCGCATCGCGGTGGGCGGCGCGCCGGGCTGGCGCGACTACGCCGCGCTGCTCGAGCATCCGGCGGAGTTCCTCCCCGATGGGCCGACTCCGGCGCGCGACCCGCTGCTGCTCTATTTCACCTCCGGCACGACGGCGAAGCCCAAGCTCGTGCTGCACGACCAGTGCTCCTACCCCGTCGGGCACCTGGTCACGATGTACTGGCTCGGGCTGCGGCCGGGCGATCTGCACCTGAACATCTCCTCGCCCGGCTGGGCGAAGCACGCCTGGTCCTGCCTCTTCGCGCCGTGGAACGCGGGGTCGGCGGTGTTCATCAACAACCAGCCGCGCTTCGACGCGGCCGGCACGCTGGAGGCGATCGCGCGCGAGGGCGTCACCACCTTCTGCGCCCCGCCCACCGTCTGGCGCATGCTGGTGCAGCAGGAGATGGCGCCCTTCCGCGGCGCGCTGCGCGAGCTCTGCTCGGCCGGGGAGCCGCTGAACCCCGAAATCATCGCGCAGGTGGAGAAGGCCTGGGGCCTGACCATCCGCGAAGGCTACGGCCAGACCGAGACGACGCTGCAGGTGGGCTATTTCCCCGGCATGGCGGTGAAGCCCGGCAGCATGGGCCTGCCCGCGCCGGGCTACGACATCCGCCTGCTCGGCCCCGATGGCGAGGAGGCCGAGAGCGGCGAGCTCGCCCTCGCGCTCGCCCCGCCCCCGCTCGGCCTCATGCGCGGCTACCAGCAGGAGGACGGGAGCATCGCGCCCCCCGGCGATGGCCGCTTCTACCGCACAGGCGACGTGGCCGAGCGCGACGCGGAGGGCCACCTGAGCTACGTCGGCCGCGCGGACGACGTGTTCAAGGCGAGCGACTACCGCATCTCGCCCTTCGAGCTGGAGAGCGTGCTGATCGAGCACCCGCAGGTGATCGAGGCCGCGGTGGTGCCCGCCCCCGATCCGGTGCGGCTCGCCGTGCCCAAGGCCTTCCTCGTGCTCGCCCCCGGCGTGAACGACGAGCGCGCGGCCATGCTCTCCATCTTCCGGCACCTGCGCGCGCGCCTCGCACCCTTCAAGCGCCCGCGCCGGCTCGAGGTGATCGAGCTGCCCAAGACCATCTCGGGCAAGATCCGCCGCGTGGAACTGCGCCAGATGGAGGAGCGCCGCTTCCAGGCCGGCGAGCGCCCCGCCGCCGAGCACCGGGAGGAGGATTTCCCGGAACTGACGTGACGCGCCGCATGGACGCCGTGCAAGAAGCCTGCTTTCGTCAGGTCCATGCGGAGTCGCCCCGCGCGGGCAGGTTCCGGAACAGGGAGACGTGGCTGATGACGATGATGCGCGCGGCGCCGCTCGCCGCGATCCTGGCGCTGGGCGCCGCCGCCCCATCCGCCCGCGCGGCGGCGACCGACTTCGACGGCACCTGGCAGTTCACCCTCACCTGCTCGGCGAACAGCGTGACGCGCCAGCCCGGCTATACGGAGCGCTTCACGGCCGAGGTGAACGAGGGGGCCTTCCGCCACTCCCGCGCCACCCGCCCCGCCGAGGGTCCGCCGCAGATCGACCGCTGGCAGGGGAGCGTGGAGAACGGCCGCATGGCCGTGCTGGTGGAATCCCAGCGCGGCAACCAGCGCTGGGTGACGCGGCTGGAGGGCGCGGCCGTCAGCCCCGTGCAGTTCGAGCTGCAGGGCGGCACCTTCGTCGCCGAGGACCGCCAGGTGCGCGGCTGCCAGCTCAGCGCCAGCCTCGCGCGCCCGGCGCCGCAGAGCCTCGCCGCCACGGCGCTGACGCGCATGGCCCAGGTGGCCGCGGTGGTCCAGGAGCTGACGAACCGCCTCGCCGTCGCGCAGCAGGACATGGAGCGCCTGCGCGCCGAGGCGCAGCAGACCGAGGACCGGCTGCAGACCGACCTCGACTTCGCGCGCTTCGAGGGCAATGCGCTGCGCAGCGAGCTCGACCAGCGGGCGCAGCAGGCGGCCCAGGCGGCGCAGCAGATCGCGGCGCTGACCGCCCGCGCCATGCAGGCCGAGCAGGCGCGCGACGCCGCCGCCGCACGCGCCGCCCAGGCCGAGGCCGCCGCCACCGCCGCCCGCGCCGAGGCCGCCCAGGCCGCCCAGGCGCGCGATGCCGCCACCGCACGCGCCGCCCAGGCCGAGGCCGCCGCCACCGCCGCCCGCACCGAGGCCGCCCAGGCCGCCCAGGCGCGCGATGCCGCCACCGCACGCGCCGCCCAGGCCGAGGCCGCCGCCGCCGCCGCCCGCGCCGAGGCCGCCCAGGCGGCGGCCCAGGCGCGCGAGGCGGCCGAGCGCGCGGCCCGCGCCGAGGCCGCGGCCGCCGCGCTGCGCGCCGAGCTCGAACAGGCCCGCCGCGCGCTGGCAGAGGCCCAGGCCGCGCCGCCCGCGCCGCGCCAGTGACCCGTCCAGGCAAGAGGGAGGACACCGAAAAATGACGACGCTCCACCGCCGCCTGCTGCTGGGGGGCGCCGCGGCCGCCCTCGCCGCGCCGGCCCTGCGGGCGCAGGGAAGCTGGAACCCCACGCGGC
>JBKBSR010000013.1:0-19296 GCA_046291055.1 Roseococcus sp. | reverse complement strand
CCAGCGCGCGGGCGGCGCGGTTGATCCATTCGCCATCGGGCTCGATCGCGACGACGCGCGCCTCCGGCGCCGCCGCCCCGTAGCGCAGCGTGAAGTCGAGCGGCTTGCCGAGCAGCACCAGGAGGTCCGACCGGCGCAGCGCCGAGGCGAGGTCGCCCAGCGACGGGTCGTTCAGCCCGCGCGGGCTTTCCATGATGGCGATGGGAAGGTTCAGCGCCCCCGCCAGCGCCGCCCGCGCCCGCGCGCCCTCGGGCGTGTTGAGCGCCGAGCAGCAGACCAGCAGGGGCCGTTCGGCCCCCTGGATCGCGCCCAGCACGGCCGCGGCGGATTCCGGCGAGAGCGGCATGGGCTGGGCGAGGAACTCCGCCTCCTCCGGCAGGGCGGGGGCGGCCCTCGCTTCCAGCACATCCGTCGGCAGGGAGATGTGCACGGGGCCCGGCCGGCCGCTGCGCGCGATGCGGAAGCCGCGTGCGATGTCGGCGCCGAGCTCCTCCGCCCGGCGCGCCATCCAGGCGGCCTTGGTGAGCGGCGCGGCGACCTCCACCTGCGGCGTCTCCTGGAAGGCGCCCTTGCCGAGCTCGCCGGTCGGCGCATGGCCCGAGAGCAGCAGCACCGGCGCCTCGCCCGCCAGGGCGGTGGGCAGGGCGGCGCAGGCGTTGGTGTGCCCCTGCCCGCCGGTGACGAGGGCCACGCCCACCTCGCCCGTCAGCCGCGCCCAGGCCTCGGCCATGTGCAGCGCCGCCGCCTCGTGCCGGACGTGGACGATGCCGATCCCGTTGCCGAAGGCGGCGTCATACACCTCCATGATGTGGTTGCCGGAGAGGCTGAAGACGCGGCTGACGCCGCCCTTGCGAAGCGCGTTCCAGACGATGTCGGCGCCTCTCATCTCGTGCTGCATGGGCGTTTCCTTTCGCCGCGAGACTGGCCCGGTCTTGTATAAGACTCAAGCCGGGGGCAGGATCGCGGGATGGAAACGCTCAAGGTGCGGATCTGGCGCGGGGACGCCGCGGGCGGCGCCTTCGCCGCCTACGAGGTGGCGGCGCGCGAGAACCAGACGGTGCTCGACGTGGTCAGCGAGATCCAGCGCGAGCAGGAGCCCGCCCTGGCCTACCGCTTCGCCTGCCGGGTGGGCATGTGCGGCTCCTGCGCCATGGAGGTGAACGGCCGCGCGCGCTGGACCTGCCGCACCCATGTGCGGCGCGTGGCGAAGCCGGGCGAGGCGCTGACCCTGCGCCCGCTCGCTCATCTGCCCGTGATCCGCGACCTCGCCACGGACATGGCGCCCTTCTTCGACAAATGGGCGCGGGCCATGGGCAGCTTCCAGCCCAAGGACGCGCCGGACGGGGCGGTGCCGGAGGATTTCGCCGTTGTGCCGCCCGGCTCCGCGGCGCGGCGGGAGGCGGATGCCGGCATCGAGTGCATCGGCTGCGGCGTCTGCCACGCCTCCTGCGACGTGGTGGGCTGGAACCCCGATTACCTCGGCCCCGCCGCGCTCAACCGCGCCTGGACGCTGGTGAACGACGTGCGCGACGGCGCGCGGCGCGCCCGCCTCGAGGCGGTCAGCGGCGATGCGGGCTGCCATTCCTGCCACTCGACGCAATCCTGCACCGAGCGCTGCCCGAAGGGGCTCGATCCCTCCTCGGCCATCGCGGGGCTGAAGCGCCGCCTGTTCTGGGACGCGCTGCTGGGGCGCCGCGGATGAGGGGGCAGTTGCATCTCTGGATCGCGCAGCGCGTCACGGCCGCCTTCCTGGCCTTCGCGGTCGCGGTGCATCTCGTCACCATCATCATCGCCGTGCGCGGCGGGCTCTCGGCGACGGAAATCCTCGCGCGCACGCGCGGCAGCGAGGCCTGGCTGCTGTTCTACGCGGCCTTCGCCCTGGCGGCTGGGCTGCACGCCGCGATAGGGCTGCGCGCCATCGCGGCCGAGTGGCTGGGCTGGCGCGGCCGCGGCCTGGACATCGCTTGGCTCGGCCTCGGGCTGCTCACCGCGCTGTTCGGCATCCGCGCCGCCTGGGGGCTCTATCATGGCTGACCGGCGGCACCCGACCTACCTCGCCTTCCTCGCGCATCGCCTTTCGGGCCTCGCGCTCGCGCTGTTCCTGCCGCTGCACTTCTGGGCGCTGGGCCAGGCGCTGCAAGGCGAGGCGGCGCTGGAGGGCTTCGTGCGCTGGACGGACCACGGGCTGTTCAAGTTCGCGGAATGGGGGCTGGTGGTGCTGCTCGCGCTGCACCTCGCGGGGGGCCTGCGCGTGATGGCGCTCGAGTTCCTGGGCTGGCGCGCGCGGCAGAAGGACATGGCGGCGATCGGGGCGGGTTTCGCGCTCGCGGTCGGGCTCCTGTTCCTGCTGCATGTGGGCTGAGGCCGCCCTCGTCTCGGCCGGCTGCCTCGTGGCGGCGCTGTGCGCGAGCATCGCGGGCTTCGCCTTCGTGCTGGTAGGCGCGGCGGTGCTGCTGCCCTTCCTTCCGCCCGCACTGGTCGCGCCGATCCTCGTCACCGGCAGCCTGATCGTGCAGGGCATCGGCAGTTGGGCGGTCCGCGATGCGATCCCCTGGCCGCGGCTCGGGCTGTATCTCGCCACCGCGCTGCCCGGCCTCCCGCTCGGCCTCGCCTTCCTCGCGCTCGGGCCGGCGCGCTGGATCGTGGGCTTCGTGGGGGCGCTGCTGGTGCTCTATGCGGGCTACACGCTGGCGCGCATCGCGCTCGGCCTCGCCCCTGCGGCCTTCCCGGGCGGGCGGCGCGCCGATGCGCTGGTGGGCTTCGCCTGCGGCGTGCTGGGCGGCATCGGCGGCTATGTGGGCGCGCTGCTCGGCATGTGGGCGGACGCGACCGGGATGCCCCCGCGCGAGACACGGGCGCTGATGCAGCCCTTCATCGCCATCATGCAGGCGCTGACCATTCCGGGACTGCTGCTCGCCGGGCTGTTCACGCGCGAGGCGCTGCTGCTGACGGCGAGCGCCGTGCCGGCCCTGCTGCTCGGCACCTGGTTCGGCCTGCGGCTGGGCCGCGCCCTGCCGGCCAAGGGCTTCCGGCTGCTGCTGCTCTCGCTGCTGCTCGTCTCAGGCCTGTTCCTGCTGGTGTGAGGAAACGCCATGTCCGTCATTCCCCCGCCCGAGAAGCTGCGCATCGCCCCCGATGCCATCGAGGAGGCCGCGAAGCTCCTCTACATCCGCGCGCTCAAGATCCTGCCCGACGACATCAAGGCCGGCTTCCACCGCCTCGACGCCTCCGAGACGGACGGGCTCGCGAAATCCGTCCTCGCCACCATGATCGAGAACATCGCGGTGGCCGAGCGCACCGAGAACCTGCTCTGCCAGGACACGGGCATCCCGATCTTCAACGTCGAGATCGGCCGCGAGGTGGAACTCGACGGCTGGGCGCTGAAGCAGGCCATCGCGCGGGGCACCGAGCGCGCGACGCGCGAGCACCCGCTGCGCAGCAGCGTGGTCCATCCCATCACGCGGGTGAACGCCCACAGCTCCTGCGGGGCGCATGTGCCGGTGATCCACCTCGACTTCATCGAGACGCCGCGCGTGCTGCGTCTCACCATGATCCCCAAGGGCTCGGGCAGCGAGAACGGCAGCTTCCTCAGGATGCTCATTCCCGCCGACGGCCTCGCCGGGGTGAAGCGCTTCGTGGTGGATGCGGCCATCCAGGCGGGGGGGAAGGTCTGCCCGCCCACCATCATGGGCGTGGGCGTGGGCGGCACCTCCGACCTGTGCATGCACCTGGCCAAGGTGGCGGCGACGCGCCCGCTCGGCACCGTCTGCGCCGACCCGGAGGGCGCGAAGCTCGAGCAGGAACTCTCCGAGGCGGTGAACAGCCTCGGCATCGGGCCGCAGGGGCTGGGCGGGGATTCCACCGCCTTCGCCGTGCATGTGGAGGTGGCGGCGACGCACATCACCATGAACCCGGTGGCGGTGAACATCCAGTGCCACTCCGCCCGGCGCGCCAGCGCCACCTTCACGCCGGAAGGCGTGGAGATCGGCTTCTGAGGAGCGCGCCATGACGCACCACATCCTCCACATGCCCATCACCGAGGCCCAGGTGCGCGCGCTGCGCGTGGGCGACACGGTGACGCTGCAGGGCACGCTGTTCGGCATCCGCGACGCGACGCAGATCCACATGTTCGACCGCGGCCGCCGCACGCGCTTCGACCTGCGCGGCCATGCGGTGATCCACACCGCGCCGAACGTCCGCAAGGTCGCGCCCTCGGCGTCCAACCAGGCAGGCTACGAGGCGGTGTGCATCGGCACCACCACCTCCGACCGCATGGAGCGCTTCACCCGCCCGCTGATGGAGCGCGAGGGCGTGCGCCTCATCATCGGCAAGGGGGGCCTGCGCGAGGAGAGCGCGCGCGCCTTCCAGGAACTCGGCGGCGCCTATCTCGCGGTCATCGGCGGCGCGGCGGCGCTCGAGACCACCTGGATCACCGCCATCGAGGACGTGGACCTCGACGACCTCAACCCCGAGAGCCTCTGGCGTTTCGCCATCAAGGATTTCGGGCCGCTGATCGTGGGCATGGACAGCCATGGCGGCAGCCTCTACCGCGGCGTGCAGGAGCGCGTGGCGGCGCGCCGCGCCGAGGTGCTGGCGAAGCTGGGGGCGGCGTGATGGAACGCCTCTCCACCGATATCCTCGTGCTCGGCTCGGGCGGCGCCGGGCTGCTCGGCGCGCTGCACGCCATCTCCGCGAACTCGTCGCTGCACGTCACCGTCGCGGTGAAGGGGCTGCTCGGCAAATCCGGCTGCACGCGCATGGTGCAGGGCGGCTACAATGTCGGGCTCGCCCCGGGCGATTCCGCCGAGCGCCACTTCATGGACACGCTCGAGGGCGGCAAGTGGCTCAACGACCAGGAGCTCGCCTGGACGCTGGTGACGGTGGCCCAGCGCCGCATCCGCGAGCTCGAGACCCGCTGGGGCTGCTTCTTCGACCGCAACCCGGACGGCACCATCCACCAGAAAGCCTTCGCCGGCCAGAGCTTCGACCGCACCGTCCACAAGGGGGATCTCACCGGCATCGAGATCATCAACCGGCTGGCCGAGCAGGTCTGGGCGCGCGGCATCGCGCGGCTGGAGGAGCATCGCGCGCTCGCGCTGATCCGCTCGAAGGACGGCGCGCGCCTCTCGGGCGTGCTGCTGCTCGACATCCGCCGGGGCGGCTTCGTCTTCGTGCAGGCCAAGGCGGTGCTGCTCGCCACCGGCGGGGGGCCGACCATGTACCGCTACCACACCCCCTCGGGCGACAAGTCCTGCGACGGGATGGCGATGGCCCTGCGTGCGGGGCTGACGCTGCGCGACATGGAGATGGTGCAGTTCCACCCCACGGGCGTGCTGGCGGGGCCCGGCACGCGCATGACGGGCACCATCATCGAGGAGGGGCTGCGCGGCGCGGGCGGATACCTGCTCAACGGCGCGGGCGAGCGCTTCATGCACGCCTACGACCCGCGCGGCGAGCGTGCGACGCGCGACATCGTCAGCCGCTCCATGCAGCGCGAAATCCTGGCCGGCCGCGCCAACGCGGCGGGCGGGCTCTGGATCGAGATGGGCCATCTCGGCCCGGAGAATGTCCGCCGGCAGTTCAAGGGCATGGTGGAGCGCTGCGCCGACATGGGCTTCGACCTCGCGGCCGGGCGCGTGCCCGTGGTGCCCACCGCGCACTACATGATGGGCGGCGTGGAGTTCCGCGCCGACGGCGCGACGGACCTGCCCGGCCTCTTCGCCGCCGGCGAGGACACGGGCGGCGTGCATGGCGCGAACCGGCTGGGCGGCAACGGCGTGGCGAACTCCACCGTGTTCGGCGGCCTCGCGGGCGAGGCCATGGCGCGCTTCGCCGTCACGGAGGGCGCGCTCGTCCTGCCCGACGAGGCGGCGCTGGCCGAGGCGGTGGCGGCGGCCGAGGCGCCCTTCGCCCGCCCCGCGAAGCCGCTCGGGCCGCTGCGCGACGCGCTGGCCGATCTGATGTGGGAGAAGGCCGGCATCCTGCGCGAGGGCGCGGGGCTCGCCGAGGCGGCGCGCGGCCTCGAGGCGCTGGAGGCGGAGCTGCGCGCCACCGGCGTCGCCGACGGCGCGCGCGGCTTCCACCTGGGCTGGGCCGAGTGGCTGAACCTCGAGAGCCTCATCCTGGTCAGCCGCGCCATCGTGCTGGCCGCCGCCGCGCGCGAGGAGAGCCGCGGCGCGCATTGGCGCGAGGACCATCCGCAGACGCGCGACGAGGCCCAGGGCCTGGCCCATACCCGGGTGCGGCTCGATCAGGGCGCGCTCTGCCTCGGCTGGGGCGAGGTCGCCTTCACGCGGCTGCGCCCGGGCGAGAGCCTGCTCGCCCCCCGGGCTGCGGAGTAACCGTTAAGGGTTCGGCAAGGATCGGGCGCGAGACTGCGGGCCCGTCCGGAGGAATGCCATGCCGCCCTCGCCCGACGCCGCGATCTTCGCCGCGCTGGCCGCGGAGGCCCCGCCCGCGCCCGACGCGGCCGATCTCGCCCTCGAATTGACGGAGGAGGTGCGCGCGCTGACCCGCCTGCTGCGCGAGGCGACGCAGACGCTGCGCGCCCCGCCCGCCCCCGGCTCGGCCGCGCGCCTCGCGGGGCTGCTGGCCGCGGCCGAGGAGGCGGCGCGGCGCCAGGCCGAGGCGACGGCCGGGCTGCTGCGCCAGCTCAGCCGGGAACGGCGCGCGGCCTGAGCGCGGCGCCCCATACCAGCGGCGGCCGTTTCCGACTCGTGGGAAGGCGCCGGGGCCGCTGGTATGATCGTGTTTCGGCGCGCAGCCGCCACACCGGGCCCCGACGCGGCGCGCCGCCTCGGGTGGCGCCAACCCTGTCTGCGATACGGCCGGCATGTCATGCCGCCCGCATCAAAGCAGCGCGATCTCCAGCCCGCGGAAGCGGATCACGCCGCGGTCGTTCGGCCGGCCGCTGGCGTCGGGCACGCTCGCGGCGTGCTGCAGCGCGATCCGGCCCGAGGCGTGCCGCCCGTCCCGCACGCCGGGCACCGTGGTCTGGCCGTTCAGCACCACCGTCAGCACATCGCGCTGCGCGGTGATCTCGAAGCGGTTCCAGCGCCCGCCCGCGCGCGGCATCGGGTCCACCGGCGCGAGATCCACGATGGCGCCGGTGCCGTAGCGCTGCTCGGGCCGCTCGTCCCAGATGTTCACCTCGTAGGCGTTGGCGGCGTTCACCGTGCCGGGATTGGTGGCGCGGATGAAGATGCCGCTGTTGGTGTGCGTCTCGGCGTAGAACTCCACGCGCAGGCGGAAATCCGCGTAGTCGCGCGCGGAGACGAGGAAGCCCACGCCCCGGTCCGCGACCACGGCCCCGTCCTCGACGCGCCAGTTGGCGTTGCCGATCTGCTCCCAGCCCGAGAGGTCGCGGCCGTTGAACATGGGCTGGAAGCCGCCCTGCCCGAAGGCGACGCGCGGGGCCGCAAGGCCGAGCAGGACGGCGGGGAACAGGCGGCGCTTCATGGTGTCTCCTCCCTCATCATGCCGGCCTGGCGCCGGTCCCGCCCAGGCTAGCGCGGGGCGGGTGCGGCGATCCACATTGCGTTGCCGGAAGAATGGCGGGAGGAGGCTCTCAATCCGCCTGGATGCGGTGCTCGCGCACCACCGCGCCCCATTTGGCGATCTCGCGCTCCAGGAAGGCGCGCAGATGCGCGGCGTCGCCCAGCACCACGCGCGCCTGCTGCGCCTCGGTCATGGTGCGCATCACCCGCTCCTCGCGGAAGCTCTCGGTCAGCGCCGCCGCCATGCGCTGCACCACCGGGCCGGGCGTGCCGCGCGGGGCGAAGACGCCCCACCAGGCCTCGGCCTCCAGGCCCGGGAAGCCGCTCTCCCCGGCGGTGGGCACCTCGCGCAGCGCGGGCAGGCGCTCGGGGCCGAACTGCACCACGGGGCGAAGATTGCCCGCGGCGATCTGCGGCGCCACCAGCGCGGCGCTGCCGATCATCATCTCCACATGCCCCGCCACCGTGTCGTTCACCGCGAGCCCGCCGCCGCGATAGGGCAGATGCGCCATGCGGATGCCGGCCCGCGCGCCGAGCAGGATCATGGTGAGGTGGCCGATGGTGCCGTTGCCGGTGCTGGCGTAGTTCACCGCGTCCGGCCGGGCGCGCGCGGCGTTCACCACGTCGGCCAGGCTGCGGTAGGGCTTGTCCTGCCGTGTGGCGATGACATAGGGCGCGCCGCCGATCAGCAGCACGGGGTCGAGGTCGCCCGTCAGGTTGAAGGGCAGGTTGGGCAGCAGCGCGGGCAGGGTGGCGTGGCTGTCGAAGGTCAGCAGCCAGGTCTGGCCGTCGTTGCGCGCCTGCGCCACCGCCTGGGTGCCGAGGCTGCCGGCCGCGCCGCTGCGGTTCTCCACCACCACCGGCACGCCCAGGCGCTGCGTCAGCCCCGGCGCGGCGAGGCGGGCCACCGCGTCGGTGCTGCCGCCGGCCGCGAAGGGCACGATGATGCGGATGGGCCCCGCGGGCCAGGACTGCGCCCCGCCGATGGCCGGAAGGGCGAAAGGCGCGGCGAGGGCGGCGCCGAGCGCGGCGCGGCGGGTGATGGTCACGCGTTGTCCTCCTGGCGGGGCGGGCCCCGCATGCTTCGCCCCGCATGTGATCACCGCCCGCGCGCGCCGGCAAGCGAGGGGCCGGCAGGCCCCTATTGCGGGCGCACGCCCATGGCGATGGTGCGTTCGTCCATGCGCGGATCGTGGCGCAGGCCGCGGCGCACCGCCCAGGTGTTGAGGTATTGCACGAGCTGGATGACGGGCCGCTCCTCGGCGAACATCCGCACCGCCTCGCGCCACATCGCCTCGCGCTGCTCCTCGTCCATGGTCGCGGAGGCCTCGGCGATGAAGGCGTCGAAGCGCGGGCTGGAATAGCGCGCGTTGTTGTTCGCCCCGGTCAGGCGCTGCCGGTCGTGGCTGGCGACGATGTTCACCAGGAAGTTCGACGCCTCGCCGGTGGAGCTGCCCCAGGCGGCGATCTGGATGCCGAACTCCAGCCGCGCGCGGCGCGGCACGAAGCCGGTCCAGGGCAGCGCCTCCACCGCGGTGCGCACGCCGATGCGCGTCCACATCTGCGCCACCGCCTGGGCGATGCGCGCGTCGTTCGGCCAGCGGTCGTTCGGCGTGGCGAGGGTGAGGCGGAAACCCTCGGGGAAGCCGGCCTCCGCCAGCAGCCGGCGCGCCCGTTCGGGGTCGAAGGGGTCGGGGCGGATCTCCGGGTTGTGGCCGAAGGCGCCGGCGGGCAGCCATTGCGCGGTGCTGGTGGCCGCCCCCTCCATCACGCGCTCCACCAGCGCGTCGCGGTGGATGGCGAGGCTCAGCGCCTCGCGCACGCGCGGGTCGCGGAAGGGGTTGGCGGGCAGCGGGTTGCCGGCGTTGTCCGTCACCCCCGGCGGCGCGCCCTCGCGCGACCAGTCGGGCGCGATGTAGACGGTGCGCAGGCTCGGGATCTCGGTGACCGTCACGCGCGGGTCGCGCCGCAACCGCGCGAGGTCGGAGGTCGCGATCTGCTCGATCAGGTCCACATCGCCCGCCAGCAGCGCGGCGGTGCGCGAGGCGTCGTTGAGCAGCATGCGGTAGTTCACCCGCGCCCAGGGCTCGCGCCCGCCGAAATACCCGTCGTGGCGGACCATCTCCACGCGATCCCCGGCGCGGAAGGCGGCGAGGCGGTAGGGCCCGGTGCCGATGGCGGCACGGCCGCTGTTGAAATCCTCCGTCGCCAACCCCTCGGCGGCGTGGCGCGCGATGATGGAGACGGAGGCGAGGTCGAGCGGCATCAGCGGATGCGGCGCGCGGGTGTGCAGGCGGATGAGGTGCGGGTTCACCACCTCCACCCGCTCGATGGCGCGCAGGAAGCCCTGGAAGCCGCCGGGCGAGTTCGGCACGTTCGGCACGCGGGCGAAGCTGAACACCACGTCCTCGGCGGTGAAGGGGCGGCCGTCATGCCAGCTCACGCCCTCGCGCAGCGCGAACTCCCACACCCGCTCGGAGACGGCGCGCCAGCCGGTGGCGAGCGAGGGGTGCGGCCGGGCCCGGCCGTCGCGCTCCACCAGCCGGTCGAAGATGTGCATGGTGAGCGCGTTGTTGGGCCCGAGATTGTGGAAGTGCGGGTCGATGCTCGTCACCGGCGCGCCGGCGCCGATGGTCAGGGTCTGCGCCGCGGCGGGGGCGGCGAGCAGGGCGGCGCAGAGCGCGCCGAGCAGGGCGCCGCGCAGGCTGTGTCGCATGGTCCGTCTCCCTCCGTCCGGCGGGAGGCTAGCACGCGGCGAGGCCCGGCGAGGAAGCGGAAACTACCCCTCTTCGCCGCGCAGGCGCGGGTGCGGCACGGCGCGCGGCGCGCCCCCGCCGGGGCGGGTGATGGGGATGCTGCGCACCCGCGCCTCCGGCATCGGGCGCTGGAGGTCTATGTGCAGAAGGCCGTTGTCGAGGAAGGCGCCCTCCACCTCGATGCCCTCGGCCAGCACGAAGGCGCGCTGGAACTGCCGCGCGGCGATGCCGCGATGGAGGAAGACGCGCCCCTCCCCCTCCTCGCGCTGCCGGCCGCGGATGACGAGCTGGTTGTCCTCCTGCGTGATGGCGAGATCCTCCATGGCGAAGCCGGCCACGGCGAGGGTGATGCGCAGCCGGTTCGCGCCGGTCTGCTCGATGTTGTAGGGCGGATAGCCGTCGGCGTTCTTCTGCACGCGGTCGAGCATCTGCTCGAGATGGTCGAAGCCCAGGAAGAGCGGCGAGCCGAACACCGAGGAGCGGGACATGCGGGGCCTCCTGAAGGCAGCGAGCCGGGCGCGCCCCGAAGCAGCGCGCCCGGCGCAGAATTGGCCCGCAACCCGCACCGTTGCAAGGCTCGGCCGCCCGCCCTAACTCCGCGCCGCCATGAGCGACGCGCCCCTGCCCATCCTGATCGTGCCCGACCCCCGGCTGCGCCAGAAGGCCCGGCCCGTGGGCGAGGGCGACGGCGATGCGGTGCGCGCGCTCGCCCCGCGCATGCTCGCCACCATGTATGCCGCGCCGGGCATCGGGCTCGCCGCGCCGCAGGTGGGGGTGGGGCTGCGTCTCGTGGTCCTGGATGTGGGCCCGCGCGAGAAGCCCGCGCCCATGGTGCTGGTGAACCCCGAGATCGTGGCGGCCAGCGCCGAGCGCGCGGTGCGCGAGGAGGGCTGCCTCTCCCTGCCCGGCCAGTTCGCCGAGGTGGAGCGCCCGGCCCGGGTGAAGCTGCGCTGGCGCGAGCTCGACGGCACGCGGCGCGAGATGGAGGCCGAGGGGCTGCTCGGCGTCTGCCTGCAGCACGAGATCGACCATCTCGACGGCGTGCTCTTCGTGGACCACCTCTCGCCGCTCAAGCGCAACATGCTGCTGCGCAAGCTCGCCAAGGAGCAGCGCGCGAAGGCGCGGGCGGAGTGAGCGAGGGCGCCGCACCGCGCCGCCTGCGCCTCGCCTTCATGGGCAGCCCCGGCTTCGCCGTGCCGGCGCTGCGCGCCCTGCACGCGGCGGGGCACGAGATCGCCGCCGTCTATTGCCAGCCGCCGCGCCCCGCGGGCCGCGGGCAGCGGGAAACCCCCTGCCCCGTCCATGCCACGGCGCTGGAGCTCGGCCTGGCGGTGCGCACCCCCGCCCGGCTGCGGCGCGCAGCCGAGGAGCATGCGGCCTTCGCCGCGCTGGACCTGGACGCCGCCGTGGTGGCGGCCTATGGGCTGATCCTGCCGCCGCCCATGCTCTCCGCGCCGCGGCGCGGCTGCCTCAACATCCATGCCTCGCTGCTGCCGCGCTGGCGGGGTGCCGCGCCCATCCAGGCCGCGATCCTGGCCGGGGACGAGCAGACCGGCATCACCATCATGCGGATGGACGAGGGCCTCGACACCGGGCCCGTGCTTCTGGCCGAAGCGACGCCGATCGCCCCGCGCGCCACAACCCCCTGGCTGCACGACCGCCTCGCGGAGATGGGCGCGCGGCTGATCCTGCGCGCGCTCGAGGAGGATCCGCCCGCCACGCCCCAGCCGGAGGCCGGCGTCACCCACGCGCCCAAGCTCGGCAAGGCCGACGGCCTGCTCGACTGGACGCGCCCGGCGGAGGAGCTCGACCGGCGCATCCGCGCCATGAATCCCTGGCCGGGCGCCTGGTTCCCGCAGGGCGGCGAAGCCTGGCGCGTGTGGGAGGCGGAGCCGCTCGCCATGGCGGGCGCGCCCGGCAGGGTGCTGCCGGGCCCGGAGCTCGCCATCGGCTGCGGCGCGGGGGCGCTGCGCATCCTCCGCCTGCAGCGCCCGGGCCGCGCGGCGATGGAGGCGGAGGCCTTCCTGCGCGGCACGCCGCTTCCGCCCGGCACGCGGCTCGGCTGATGCCGGCCTATGCGCTGCTCGTCGAGTATCACGGCGCGGGCCTGGTGGGCTGGCAGCGCCAGCCCGACGGCCTCTCGGTGCAGGAGGCGATCGAGACGGCCGCGGCCCCGCTGAACGGCGGGGTTGCGCCGGTGGCCACCGCCGCGGGCCGGACGGATTCGGGCGTGCATGCGGAAGGCCAGGTGGTGCTTCTCGAGATCGGGAAGCCGCTGCCGCCCGCGCGGCTGCGCGCGGCGCTCGACTTCCACACGCGGCCACACCGCATCGCCATCCGCGCCGCCTGCCTCGCGCCCGAGGGCTGGTCGCCGCGCTTCTCGGCGCGGATGCGCCACTACCGCTACCGCATCCTCAACCGCCCCGCGAAGCCGGCGCTGGACGAGGGGCGGGTGTGGCATGTGCCGCAGCGGCTGGACGCCGAGGTGATGCACCGCGCCGCGCAGCCTCTGCTGGGCCGGCACGATTTCTCGGCCTACCGCGCCGCCTCCTGCCAGGCCGGGCACGCCGTCCGCACGCTGGACCTGCTCGAGGTGCGGCGCGCGGGCGAGGAGATCCACATCCGCGCCAGCGCGCGCAGCTTCCTGCACCACCAGGTGCGCAACCTCGTCGGCACGCTGGTCGAGGTGGGGCTCGGCCGGCGCGGCGAGGAATGGCCGCGCGCCGTGCTGGAGGGGCGCGACCGCCGCGCCGCGGGCCAGACCGCGCCGGCGGAGGGCCTGACCTTCCTGGGTGTGGACTATGACCCGCCCCTGCCCTGGGAGGCGTGATATGGCTGCCGTCACGTCCCCGCGATGCGCGCGGTGAAGCCGCCGATGAACAGGCCGAGCGCGAGGTCGAGCAGCACGAACATCACCGCCGTCGGCCCCGCCACCTGCAGCGCCGCGCGCGCGACGAACCATTCGAGCCAGAGCGCATAGCCCAGCGCCACCAGCCCCAGCCCGTTGCCCAGCCAGCTCGGCAGCCCGAGCAGCGGCGGCAGCATCAGCGCGAGCAGCAGCAGATACTGCACGAGGTTGCACCAGTTCCACGCCGCGATGAAATGCGGCCAGTTCGCGCCGCGCTGCGCCTGGTCGGCCAGCAGCTTCGAGGCGAGCGCATAGCCCGCCCAGGAGACGACATAGCCCACCAGCTCCGCCGCCAGCGCGATGGGCACGCCGTTCGCGGGCTCGCCCTGCAGCGACCAGGAGAGCAGGCGCAGCCCGAGGAAGGCGGGCAGGCAGATCAGCGCCGCGCGGAAGGAGAAGCGCGCCGTCTCGATGTCGGGCGCGAGCAGCGCGAGCCCCTCCGGCCGGCCGCGCGCCAGCAGCAGCGCCGCGGCCAGGCCGTTCGGGGTGCTCGGCGTCACCCGAGGCACTCCTCGAGGATCGCGCGATAGACGCCCGCGAGGGTGCGGAGGTTCTCCACCGAGGCGCGCTCGTCCACCTGGTGGCCGGTGGCGCCGACATCGCCGAACTCGGCCACCGGGCAATAGGCGCGGATGAAGCGGGCATCGGAGGTGCCGCCGCCCGCGTTCAGCTCCGGCTCCTCGCCGGTGGTGCGGCGGATGGCGCGCTGCAGCGCCTCCACGAAGGGGCCGGGCTCGGTGAGGAAGGGATCGGCGTTGCTCTCGATCTCCATGTCGTAGCGGCAGCCCGCGGCGCGCAGCGCGGCGTGCAGGCGCTCGGTCAGGCTCTCGCGCGTGTGCAGGTCGTTGAAGCGGATGTTGAGCATGGCCCGCGCGGTGGCGGGGATCACGTTCGCCGCCTTGTTGCCCACCTCGAAGCCCGTGACCTGCAGCGTCGAGGGCGGGAAGAAGGCGGTGCCCTGGTCGAGCGGCGCGGCGATGAGCGGGGCGAGCGCGGCCATCAGCCGGTGCACCGGGTTGTCGGCCTTCTGCGGTAGGGCGCTGTGGCCCTGCTTGCCGTGCACCGCGATGCGCGCGGTGAGCGAGCCGCGCCGGCCGATGCGGATCACGTCGCCCACCCGCGCCGCGCTGCTCGGCTCGCCCACCAGCGCCATGTCGGGCAGCAGGCCACGCTCGGCGAGCCAGGGCATGACGCGCGCCACGCCGTCCACGCTGCGCGCCTCCTCGTCGCCCGTGATCAGCAGGCTGATGCTGCCCGGGTGGTCGGGATGCGCGGCGATGTAGTCTGCGAGCCCTGCGAGGAAGGCGGCTACGCCGCCCTTCATGTCGTTCGCGCCGCGGCCGTAGAGCCAGCCCTCGCGCACCACCCCGGCGAAGGGGTCGTCGGTCCATTGCGCCGGATCGCCGGGCGGGACCACGTCCGTGTGGCCGCAATACATGAAGTGCGGCGAGCCGCTGCCGCGCCGCGCCCAGAGATTGTCCACCCGCCACTCCTCCGGGCCGAAGACGAGGCGTTCGGCGGCGAAGCCGAGGGATTCCAGGAAGCGCTGCACCACGTCCAGCGCGCCGTGATCCGCCGGCGTGACGGAGGGGCAGCGGATCAGCGCCTGGGCGAGCGGGATCGGGTCGGTCGCCGCCACGGGATCAGTCACGCAGCAGCTCGTTGATCGCGGTCTTGGCGCGGGTCTGCGCGTCCACGCGCTTGACGATCACCGCGCAGTAGAGCGAGGGGCCGGGCGAGCCGTCGGGCAGCGGCTTGCCGGGCAGCGAGCCGGGCACCACCACCGAATAGGCCGGCACGCGGCCCATGAAGACCTCGCCCGTCGCGCGGTCCACGATCTTCGTGGTGGCGCTGATGAAGACGCCCATGGAGAGGACGCTGCCCTTCTCCACGATCACGCCCTCCACCACCTCGCTGCGCGCGCCGATGAAGCAGTCGTCCTCGATGATGACGGGGTTGGCCTGCAGCGGCTCGAGCACGCCGCCGATGCCCACGCCCCCCGAGAGATGCACGTTGCGCCCGATCTGCGCGCAGGAGCCGACGGTGGCCCAGGTGTCCACCATCGTCCCCTCGCCCACATAGGCGCCGAGATTCACGAAGGAGGGCATGAGCACCACGTTCGGCGCGATGTAGGCCGAGCGGCGGGCGATGGCGCCGGGCACGGCGCGGAAGCCCGCGGCCTTGAAGCGCGCCGCGTCCCAGCCCGCCCACTTCAGCGGCACCTTGTCGTAGGCGCCGGCGGCGGTTGCCATGGGCGCGCTGTCCTCCAGCCGGAAGGAGAGCAGCACCGCCTGCTTCAGCCACTGGTTCACCACCCAGCCCTGCGGCGTGGGTTCGGCGACGCGCGCCTCGCCGCGGTCGAGCAGGTCGAGCGCGGCCTCGATGGCCTCGCGGTCCGCGCCCTTCGTCGCGGGGGAGAGGCTGTCGCGCCGCGCCCAGAGGGCTTCGATGGTGGCTTGCAGGGACATCGGACAAGCGGCTCCTGAATCGCGCCGCGTGATTCGCAGCGGGGAGGGAGCGAGTCAATCAGCCCTGCTCGAGCTCCGAATCCCAGTAGAGGTAGTCGCGCCAGCTCTCGTGCAGGTGGTTGGGCGGGAAGGCGCGGCCGTTCTCCTGCAGCTCCCAGCTCGTGGGCTGGCGGGGCTCCTGGCGGGGCAGCATGTTGCACTCGCGCGGCAGGCGGCTGCCCTTGCGCAGGTTGCAGGGCCCGCAGGCGGCCACGACGTTCTGCCAGGAGGTGCGCCCCCCGCGCGAGCGCGGGATCACGTGGTCGAAGGTCAGATCCTGCGCGGGCTTCGCCTCGCCGCAATACTGGCACTCGAAGCGGTCGCGCAGGAAGACGTTGAAACGGGTGAAAGCGGGGCGGCGGGCCGCGGGGATGTAGTCGCGCAGCGCGATGACCGAGGGCAGCCGCAGCGAGAAGGAAGGCGAGCGCACCTCCGTCTCGTATTCGCTCAGCACCGAGACGCGCTCCAGCACCACGGCCTTCACCGCATCCTGCCAGGACCACACCGAGAGCGGGAAATAGGAGAGCGGACGGAAGTCGGCGTTCAGCACCAGGGCGGGGAAGCCGCCGGGGCCGGAGACCTGGGGGATGAGACTGCCGTCGGGCAAACGAAGCTCCTCCACGTCTGGCGCGGCAGGAAGCCCGGGCACCGGGAGCGGCGCGCTCCCGATTCGGTTCGCCGCCACAACTGCATGGCCTGCATGACAGGCTTGCCGCGCCGCCGCAAGCCGTCGCGCGCCGGCCCGGCGCGGATTCACGCGCGCGTCACGAAACCCTTGCGCGGGCGGCACAAGGGCGCGACCACGCGGCCATGGGCCCGCACACCACCCGCTTCGCGCCCTCGCCCACGGGGCTTCTGCACCTCGGCCACGCGCATGCGGCGCTGTTCGCGGCCCGGCACGGCGCGCGGCGGCTGCTGCGCATCGAGGACATCGACGCCGCGCGCTGCCGCCCCGCCTTCGCCGAGGCGATCCTCGAGGATCTCGCCTGGCTGGGCCTCGCCTGGGACGGGCCGGTGCGCGTGCAGTCCCGCCACATGGCGGACTACGCCGCGGTGCTGGCGGCGCTGCACGCGCGCGGGCTGCTCTACCCCTGTTTCTGCACCCGCGCCGACATCGCCGCGGCCATCGCCGCCCAGCACGGGCCCGCGGCCGTCTATCCCGGCACCTGCCGCGGGCTGGATCCCGGCCTCGCCGCCGCGCGGGTGGCGGCGGGCGAGGCGCATGCGCTGCGCCTCGACGTGGCGCGCGCGCTGGCCGAGACGGGCCCGCTCGGCTTCACCGACCTGATCCACGGCCCCCGCCGCTGCGACCCGCTGGCGCAGGGCGATGTGGTGCTGGCGCGCAAGGATGCGCCGGCGAGCTACCATCTCTGCGCGACGCATGACGACGCGGTTCAGGGTGTCACGCTCGTCACGCGCGGGGAGGATCTGCTCGCCGCCACCGACATCCAGCGGCTGCTGCAGGCGCTGATGGGCTGGCCCGAGCCGCTCTACGCCCATCACGCCCTGATCCGCGGGCCGGACGGGCGGCGCCTGGCCAAGCGGGCGGGATCGCCCACGCTGCGCGCCCTGCGCGAGGCCGGGCTGAGCCCCGCGCAGGTCCGCGCCATGGCCGGCTTCCCCGATGCCGCGTAGCCTTGCGGCGTGACGCCCCGCACCGCCGGCCTGCTGCTGCTGATGCTCACCACGCTGGGCTGGGGCTCCAACTGGCCCCTGCTCAAGCTGCTGCTGGCCGAGATGCCGCCGCTCGCCGCGCGCGCCTACGCGGCCTTCCTCGGCGCGGTGGCGCTCGCGCTGCTGGCGCGCGCGCGGGGCGAGAGCCTGATCGTGCCGCGCAAGCTGTGGGGGCGCACGGCGCTCTTCGCCGCGCTGAACGTCACCGCCTGGATGGGGCTCACCACGGTGGCGCTGCTCTGGCTCACGGCGGCCGAGGGGGCGATCATCGCCTACACCATGCCGGTCTGGACGGCGCTGCTGGCCTGGGCGGTGCTGGGCGAGCCGCTGGGGGCGGCGCGCATCGCGGCGCTGGGCTTCGGCGCGCTGGGGGTGGCGCTGCTCCTCCTCGGCCAGCCGCCGGCTTTCGGCCCCGGGACATGGCTCGGCGCGGCGATGGTGCTGGGCGCGGCGGTGGCCTTCGCGCTGGGCGCCATCCTGGCCAAGCGCCGGCCCCTCGCGCTGCCGCCCAACGCCTCGGTGGCCTGGCAGCTCTTCCTGGGCTGCGCGCCGCTCGCGCTGCTGTCGCTGCTGCTGGAGGCGCCGCGCTGGGGCGCGCTCTCGGCCACCGCCTGGTTCTGCTTCGTCTGGATGGCGCTGGTCCCGCTCGCCATGGCCTATGTGTGCTGGTTCGCGGCGCTGCGCCGGCTGCCCGCGGGCACGGCGGCGCTGGGCACCCTGCTCGTGCCGGCGATCGGCACGGCCGGTGCGGCGCTGCTGCTGGGCGAGCCGCTGGGCTGGCGACATGTGGCGGCGCTGGGCTGCATCCTGGCCGGGGTCGCGCTCGCCGTGCGCGCGGGCGAGGGGCGCGCGCCGTGAGCCCGCGCACGGTGGGCGTGGCGCTGCTGCTGTTCACCTCCTTCGGCTGGGGCTCCACCTGGCCGATGCTGAAGCTCGTCTTCGCCGAGATCCCGCCCTTGTCGGCCCGGGCGCTGACGGCCTATCTCGCCTGCCTGCTGCTGCTCGCCGCGGCGCGGCTGCGCGGCGAGGCGCTGTGGCCGCCGCCCGCGGTGTGGCCGCGGCTGCCGCTCGCGGCCTTCCTCAACGTCACCTGCTGGATGGGGCCGACCACCCTCGCGCTGCTGTATCTCTCGGCCGCCGAGCTCGCCATCGTCGCGGCGATCATGCCGGTCTGGGCCACGCTGCTCGGCGCGGCTTTGCTGCGCGAGGCGCTGACGCCCGCCCGGCTGGTCGCGCTGCTGCTCGGCCTCGGCGGGGTGTTCGTGCTCTTCGCGGGCGAGGCGCGCGCGCCCGGCGCGGGCCAGCTTCCGGGCGTGCTGCTGATGCTGGCCGCCACCTTCCTCTTCGCGCTGGGGGCGGTGCTGATGAAGCGCGCGCCGCTCGCGCTGCCGCCGGTCGCCGCCATCTTCTGGCAGATGAGCCTGGGCTGCCTGCCGCTGGCGCTGGCGGCCCTCGCGCTCGAGGCGCCGGCGTGGCAGGAGGTGACGCGCACGGGATGGCTCGCCGTGCTCTGGATGGTCACGGTGCCGATCTCCTCCTGCTACCTCGCCTGGTTCGCCGCGCTGCGGCGCCTGCCCGCCTCGGCCGCCGCGCTGGGCACGCTGCTCTCGCCCGTGGTCGGCGTCGCCGCCGCCGCGCTCATGCTGGGCGAGCCGGTGGGCGGGCGCGAACTCGCCGCGCTGCTGATGACGGGCGGGGCCATCCTCATCGCCGCCCGCGCGGGCGGGGGCCGGGCATGAGCGCGCCGCCGCTGATCCGACTGCTGCCGGGGCGGGACCGGCGCGTGAAGGCGGGGCATCCCTGGGCCTTCTCCAACGAGGTGGCGATGACGCCCGCCGCCCGCGCCCTGCCGCCCGGCTCGGTCGTGCGGCTGGAGGGCGATGACGGGGTGCGCCACGGGCAGTGGCACTTCAACCCGCACAGCCTGATCGCGCTCCGCCGGCTGGAGCGCGACC
>JBKBSR010000349.1:0-3200 GCA_046291055.1 Roseococcus sp. | reverse complement strand
CCGGCAACAGCGCCTCCGCCAGGCTCGCCTGCCCGATCCGACGCTGACCCATCGTCGCCTCGCCTTTCCCGTCACGAGGCCCAGCGAATCAGCCTTCAGTCGCCCAAACAAGGCGTTTCGCAGAGGTCTCCTTCGGGCTCGGACAATGAGTTCAGACTCTAAACAGCATGGTGACGTGATCGTCGCATTTTTTGAATCGATCCAGTGTGATACTGGACGCCCAGCGCAATTCATTTCATTATAATAAAAAATTTTGTCCTACGCAATTTGTCGCCGCGTCGTGCTTTATAAAGATCTGCAGGAAGGGCCGAATAGGTTAAGATATCGTATTTTATTCTTTCAAGAAAAGGGCGTTCCTACTCCCACTCGATCGTCCCCGGCGGCTTGGAGGTGATGTCGTAGGTCACGCGGTTGATGCCGCGCACCTCGTTCACGATGCGGTTCGCCACCCGGGTCAGGAAGCCCATGTCGAAGGGATAGACATCGGCCGTCATGCCGTCGGTGCTGGTCACCGCACGCAGGGCGCAGGCCTGGTCATAGGTGCGGCCGTCGCCCATCACCCCCACGGTGCGCACCGGCAGCAGCACCGCGAAGGCCTGCCAGATGGCGTCGTAGAGGCCGGCGGCGCGGATTTCCTCCAGGTAGATCGCGTCCACCTTCCGCAGCAGATCGGCCTTCTCGCGCGTCACCTCGCCCGGGATGCGGATGGCGAGGCCGGGGCCGGGGAAGGGGTGGCGGCCCACGATCTCCTCGGGCAGGCCGAGCTCGCGCCCCAGCGCGCGCACCTCGTCCTTGAACAGCTCGCGCAGCGGCTCGACGAGGCGCATGCGCATCCCCTCCGGCAGCCCGCCCACATTGTGGTGGGACTTGATGGTGACGGACGGCCCGCCGGTGGCCGAGACGCTCTCGATCACGTCCGGATAGAGCGTGCCCTGGGCGAGGAAATCCGCGCCGCCGAGCCTGTTCTGCTCCTCCTCGAACACCTCCACGAACAGCCGGCCGATGGTCTTGCGCTTGGCCTCGGGGTCGCTGACGCCGGAGAGCTGGCCGAGGAAGAGCTCGGAGGCGTCGCGGTGCACCAGCTTGATGTTGAAGCGCTCGCGGAAGGTGCGCACCACCTGCTCGGCCTCGCCCGCGCGCATCAGCCCGTGGTCCACGAAGATGCAGGTGAGCTGGTCGCCGATCGCCTCGTGGATCAGCACCGCCGCCACCGAGGAATCCACGCCCCCGGAAAGCCCGCAGACCACGCGCCCCTGGCCCACCTGCGCGCGGATGCGCGCGATGGCCTCGGCGCGGTAGGCGCCCATGGTCCAGTCGCCCGTGCAGCCGCAGATGCCGTGCGAGAAGTTGCGCAGCAGCGCCGCCCCGTGCGGGGTGTGGACCACCTCGGGGTGGAACTGCACGCCGTAGAAGCGGCGCGCGTCGTCGGCGATGGCCGCATAGGGCGCGCCCTCGCTGACGGCCACGGCGCGGAACCCCTCGGGCAGGCGGGTCACGCGGTCGCCGTGGCTCATCCACACCTGCTCGCGCGCGCCGGGGGCCCAGACGCCGCGGGTCAGCGCGCTCTCGCCCACCACATCGACGAAGGCGCGGCCGAACTCCTGGTGATCGGAGCCCTCGACGCGCCCGCCGAGCTGGGCCGCCATGGTCTGCTGGCCGTAGCAGATGCCGAGCACCGGCACGCCGAGCGTGAACACGGCCTCCGGCGCGCGGGGGCTCTCGCCCTCGGTGACGCTCGCCGGTCCGCCGGAGAGGATGATGCCCTTGGGCGCGAAGCTGCGGATGCGCGCCTCGGGGGCGCGGTTGTAGGGCCAGATCTCGCAATAGACTCCGGATTCGCGCAGGCGCCGCGCGATGAGCTGCGTCACCTGGCTGCCGAAGTCGAGGATGAGGAGGCGGTCGTGGTGCTGGGCCATGGCGGGCAGCAGCACGCCGGCGCGGCCGGCGTCAAGACGCGGCGCGGGGCCTATCGCGGCAGCCGCGTCACCGCCGTGGCGCTCAGCAGGGTGTGGATGGGCGCCCAGGCATAGGCGAGCTGGACCATGGGCTGGCCGGCGAAGCGGATCGCCTCGCGCGCCGCCAGCCGCGCGCCCAGCCGCTCGTAGAACCAGCGCGAGGGGTTGGCCTCCAGCACCCAGGCGAAGGCCGATTGCGCGCCGAGCGAGGCGAGGTGCGAGGCGATGGCGCGCATCATCCGCCGGCCCACGCCGCGGCCCTGGGCGTCGTCGAGCAGGTAGAGCGTCTCCACCTCGCCCTCCGCGATGCCGGGCCGGCGCGCCAGCCCGCCGGTGACGAAGCCCACGATGCCCGCCCCCGTGGGCTCGAATCCGTCCGCCACGGCGACGAAGGCGGCATGGCCGCCGCGCCGCTCCAGGATGGCCTGCTCATAGGCCGCGCCCTCGCGCAGGGCGGACAGCCCGGCGAGATACCCGGCCGGGAGGATGCCGGCATAGGCGCTGCGCCAGGCGGCGAGGTGCACCCGCGCCATGGCGGGCGCGTCCGCCGCCCGGGCGCGGCGGATGGTGATCACGCCGCGCGCTCCAGCACGGCGGCGAAGAAGCCATCCGTGCCGTGCGCGGCGGGCGAGAGGGCCAGGTGCTCCCCCGCGCAGGGGGGCGCGCCGGGCAGCCCCGCCTCGGCCCAGGCGCGCGCGAGCGGCACGGGGCGGAAACCGGGATGGCGCGCGAGGAAGGCCTCGACCTGCATCTCATCCTCCTCCGGCAGCAGCGAGCATGTCGCGTAGATCAGCCTACCGCCGGCCCGGACGAGCTGTGCCGAGGTGTCGAGAATTTCACCCTGCTTGGCGAGGAGTTCCCGAAGATCCTCCGCGCCCAGCCGGGTCCGCGCGTCGGGGTTGCGCCGCCAGGTGCCGGCCCCGGTGCAGGGCGCGTCCACCAGCACGCGGTCGAAGCCGCCGGCGCGGCGCTTCGCCCAGCGATCCCCGGGCGCGAGCAGATGCGTCTCGGCATTGTGCACCCCCGCCCGCCGCAGCCGCTTGAGCGCGCCCGCAAGGCGCGGGGCCGAGACATCGCAGGCGGTGATGCGGCCGCGGTTCTCCATGTCGGCCGCCATGGCCAGCGTCTTGCCCGCCGCGCCCGCGCAATAGTCCGCCACGCGCATGCCCGGCCGTGCGCCGACCAGGGCGGCGATGAGCTGGCTGCCCTCGTCCTGCACCTCCACCAGCCCCTCGCGGAAGGCGG
>JBKBSR010000348.1:0-3202 GCA_046291055.1 Roseococcus sp. | reverse complement strand
CGCGCTGGCGCTCGAGGGGGTGGACGTGGACAACCCTGCCGTTGTGCAGGGCCGCATGGGCAAGCCCACCCCGGTGCCGCGCGTCACCGGCCCCATCCGCCGCCGCCACCCCGTGGAGGTGCGCGACGTGCTGTTCCTGCGCGCCAACACCGACCGCACCATCAAGATCACCCTGCCCGGCCCCTTCACCCTTTCCATGCAGGCGAAGGACGAGCACTACGGCGACGACGAGGCGCTGGCCATGGCCTATGCCGCCGTGGTGGCCGAGGAGGCGCGCGACCTCAAGGCCGCGGGCGCGGACGTGATCCAGCTCGACGAGCCCTGGCTGCAGGCGCGGCCCGAGCAGGCGAAGCGCTATGGCGTGAAAGCCATCAACCGCGCCCTCGAGGGTGTGGAGGGAACGACGGTGGTGCATCTGTGCTTCGGCTACGCCGCGCTGGTGAGCGACAAGCCCTCCGGCTACTCCTTCCTGCCGCAGCTCGCCGACAGCGCGGCCGCGCAGATCTCCATCGAGGCGGCCCAGCCGAAGCTCGACCTCGGCATCCTCTCCGACCTCTCGAACAAGACCATCATGCTCGGCGTGCTCGACCTCGGCACGGAGGAGGTGGAGACGCCGGAGCTGGTGGCCGAACGGCTGCGCGCCGGGCTGCGCCATGTGCCCGCCGAGCGGCTGGTGGCGGCGCCGGACTGTGGCATGAAGTATCTGCCCCGCGAGCGCGCCTTCGCCAAGCTCAAGGCCCTGGCCGAGGGCGCGGCCATCGTCCGGCGCGAACTCGGCGCCTGAGGCGTGCATCCGGGGGGCGGGGGACGCCACCCCCCTACCCCCGGGCGGCGCGAGGGCGTAAAGCGCGCGGGAATGGTCGCTGCCCCGCGGAGAGTCCGGAATGAGCCTGCATGTCGCGCCTGAGCTGAAGTCCTTCATCGAGACCGAAGCGCTGCCCGGAACCGGCGTCGCGGCGGATGCGTTCTGGTCGGGCCTCGGCGCCCTGCTCGCCGATCTCGCGCCGCGCAACGCCGCGCTGCTGCGCAAGCGCGACGATCTGCAGGCGAGGATCGACGCCTGGCACCGCGCCCATCCGCAGAAGCCCATCGACACGGCGGCCTATGAGGCCTTCCTGCGGGAGATCGGCTATCTGCTGCCCGAGCCGGAGGATTTCGCCGTCACCACCGCGAATGTGGACCCCGAAATCGGCGGCGTGGCGGGGCCGCAGCTCGTGGTGCCGGTCTCCAACGCGCGCTACGCGCTGAATGCGGCCAATGCGCGCTGGGGCAGCCTCTACGACGCGCTCTACGGGACGGACGCGATCCCCGAGACGGACGGGGCCGAGCGCGGCAAGGGCTACAACCCCGCCCGCGGCGCGAAGGTGATCGCCTTCGCGCGCGCCACCCTCGACAGGATCGCCCCGCTCTCGGGCGCGGGCCACGCCGAGGCGCTGAAATACACCGTCAAGGACGGCAAGCTCGCCGTGGTGCTGCAGGGCGGGGGTGCGACGGGGCTGAAGCACCCCGAGCGTTTCGCCGGCTATCGCGGCGATCCGGCCGCCCCCGGCGCCATCCTGCTGCGCCACAACGGCCTGCACGCGGAGATCGTGATCGACCGCGGCCACATGATCGGCAAGGACGACCCCGCGGGCGTCGCCGACGTGCTGCTCGAAGCGGCCCTGACCACCATCCAGGACTGCGAGGACAGCGTCGCCGCCGTGGACGCGGCCGACAAGGTGGCCGTCTATCGCAACTGGCTCGGCCTGATGAAGGGCACGCTGACGGCGGAGTTCGAGAAGGGCGGCCGCAGCCTGACGCGGCGCCTGGCCGAGGACCGCCGCTACACCGCGCCCGACGGAAGCGCCCTCACCCTGCCCGGGCGGTCGGTCATGCTGGTGCGCAATGTCGGCCACCACATGACGACCGACGCGGTGACCTGGAACGGCGAGGAGACGCCCGAGACCATCCTGGATGCGCTGGTGACGAGCCTGATCGCGCTGCACGACATCCGCGGGGCGCGGATGAACTCGCGCACGGGCAGCGTCTACATCGTCAAGCCCAAGATGCACGGGCCCGAGGAGGTGGCCTGGGCGGTGGAGCTGTTCGGCCGCGTCGAACGGATTCTCGACCTGCCGCACGCCACGCTCAAGATGGGCATCATGGACGAGGAGCGGCGCACCACCGTCAACCTCAAGGCCTGCATCCGCGAGGCGGCCGACCGCGTGGTGTTCATCAACACCGGCTTCCTCGACCGCACCGGCGACGAAATCCACACCTCGATGGAAGCCGGCCCCATGATCCGCAAGAACGACATGCGCGGCACGGCCTGGATCAGGGCCTACGAGGACTGGAACGTGGACATCGGCCTGCTCTGCGGCCTGCGCGGGCGGGCGCAGATCGGCAAGGGCATGTGGGCGATGCCGGACGCCATGGCCGCGATGCTGGAGCAGAAGGTCGCGCACCCGAAGGCGGGCGCGAACACCGCCTGGGTGCCCTCCCCCACCGCCGCCACGCTGCACGCGCTGCACTACCACGAGGTGGACGTGGCCGCGCGGCAGGAGGAGATCGCCAGGGGCGGCCGCCGCGCGAAGCTCTCCGACCTGCTGACCATTCCCGTCGCCACCCAGACCAACTGGCCCGCCCAGGACATCCAGGCCGAGCTCGACAACAACGCGCAGGGAATCCTCGGCTATGTCGTGCGCTGGGTGGACCAGGGCGTGGGCTGCTCGAAGGTGCCCGACATCCACGACGTGGGACTGATGGAGGACCGCGCGACGCTGCGCATCTCCTCGCAGCACATCGCCAACTGGCTGCGCCACGGGATCGTCACCGAGGCGCAGGTGATGGAGACGATGAAGCGCATGGCCGCGGTGGTGGACCGCCAGAACGCGGGCGACCCGGCCTATCGCCCCATGGCGCCGGGCTTCGACGGGCCCGCCTTCCGGGCCGCCTGCGCCCTGGTCTTCGAGGGCACGACGCAGCCCAACGGCTACACGGAGTTCCTGCTGACGAAGTTCCGCCGTCTCGCGAAGGCGGCGTGAGACTCGGACGCGCCGCCCCGCTTCACGCAGGGCGGCGCGCGTTCTAGCCTCCCGACACCAGTCGAGGTGGAGGAGGAAGCGCGCCATGATGCTCAAGGACAAGGTCGCCGTCGTCACGGGTTCGGGGGGCGGCATCGGGCGCGAGATCGCCCTCGCCATGGCCGAGGCCGGCGCGAAGG
>JBKBSR010000347.1:0-3207 GCA_046291055.1 Roseococcus sp. | reverse complement strand
GGTTCTCCTTCCTCAGGCGCGGCGGCGCAGCAGGCGCTCGATCACGGATTGCTGGCGCTCCGTCTCGCGCTCCAGGAACTGGGTGGCCATCTGGAACTCGCGCAGCTCGGCCATCATCCGCGTCATCTCGAGGACGGACTGCACGTTGCTGCCCTCCACCGCGCCCTGGACCAGGGCGGGGCGGGCGACCTCCTGCGGATCCTGGCCGGCGGCGTCGAAGAGGCGGTCGCCCTCGGCGCGCAGGGCCTGCTCGTCCTCGAAGCGCACCACGCGCAGCCGGCCGAGCACGCCGTTCTCGCTGCGGATGGCGCCATCGCCCTGGATCTCGATGCGCGTGTCGTTGGGCGCGATGGCGATGGGCTGGCCGTTCGAGTTCAGCACCGCATGGCCCTGCTGGTCCACGAGGCGGCCATCGGCGGCCAGCGCGAAGCGGCCGGCGCGGGTGTAGCGCTCGCCGCGCGGGGTCTCCACGGCGAAGAAGCCCTCGCCCGAGATCGCGACGTCGAGCGGGTTGCCGGTGCGGGTGATGGGCCCCGGGGCCGTGTCGCGCCAGGTCGCGCGGTCCCAGGCGTAGGAGACGGCGCGGCCCGCGCGCGGCCCCTCGATGCGGCCCTGCTGGGCCAGGTGCTCCGCGAAGACGGGGCGGCTCGCGCGGAAGCCGGGGGTGTCGGCGTTGGCGAGGTTGTGCGCGGCCAGCTGGGTGGCGCGGAGCTGGGCGGAGAGGCGCGAGAGGATGACGTAGCTCGGGCTGTCCATGGCGGGCTCCTCGGTCGCGCTTGCGGTGGCAACCGGCGTGCCAGCGCCGGGGCCGTGGCGAGGGCAGGGGCTGCCCGCCCCACCCGGCAGGGCTTGCCGGGGCTGGGCAGGGGCGGCGCGCGCGCAACGGCGCGTTAACCTCTCCCGGCGAGGATGGCCCCGGATCGCAGAATGGGATTGAGGGTCATGGCCGCAGCGAAGGCCGCAGCGAAAACCAACCCGAAGCCGGAAGCGGGGGGCGATGGCGAGGCGGGCGCCGAGGCGCCGCCCCCGCGCAGCCGCAAGAAGAAGCTGATCCTGCTGGCGCTGCCCGTGCTGCTGCTGGGCGGCGGAGCGGGGGTGTGGTTCTCGGGCCTTCTGGGCGGCGCGGCGCCGCCGTCGGAGCAGGCCGCCGAGGCCGGCGCGGCGCGCGAGGCGGCGGAAAACCGCCAGCCCGTGTTCATCGCCATGCCCGACATCACCGCCAACCTCAACGCGCCTGGCCGGCGCGGCCCCTTCATCCGGCTGCGCAGCCAGATCGAGGTGGCCGGCGCGCAGGACGCGGCGGCCCTGCAGGCCGCCATGCCGCGCCTGGTGGACCTGTTCACCACCTATCTGCGCGAGGTGCGCCCCGAGGAGCTGCGCGGCAGCGCCGGAACCCACCGCCTGCGCGAGGAGCTGATCGCGCGCGCCAACATCGCCGCCGCGCCGGCGCGCGTCACCGACGTGCTGTTCACGGAGATCCTCGTGCAATGAGCAGCGAGGAGGAGGATCTGGCCGCCGCCTGGGGCGCGGCGCTGGAGGAGGAGGAGGCGGCCGGCGCGGCCGCCCCCGCCGTCGCGCCCGATGCGGCGCGGGTGCTGAACCAGGCCGAGATCGACAGCCTGCTCGGCTTCGAGAACCAGGGCGACGGCGCGGGCGCGCCGCAGAGCGGGATAGAGCGGATGATCCGCTCGGGCCTCGTCTCCTACGAGCGCCTGCCGATGCTCGAGATCATCTTCGACCGGCTGGTGCGCATCCTCTCCACCAGCCTGCGGAACTTCACCTCCGACAACGTGGAGGTGAGCATCGACAGCATCGCCTCCCAGCGCTTCGGGGACTACCTGAACAGCGTGCCGCTGCCCGCCATGCTGGCGGTGTTCAAGGTGGAGGAGTGGGACAACTACGGGCTGATCGTGGTGGACAGCGCCATGATCTACTCCGTGGTGGACGTGCTGCTCGGCGGCCGTCGCGGCACCGCGGCGATGCGCGTGGAGGGGCGGCCCTACACCACCATCGAGCGCACCCTGGTCGAGCGCCTGATCGGCGTGGTTCTGAAGGATCTGGGCGAGGCCTTCGCCCCGCTCACCCAGGTGGATTTCCGCTTCGAGCGGCTGGAGGTGAACCCGCGCTTCGCCGCCATCTCGCGCCTGTCCAACGCCTGCGTGCTGACGCGGCTGCGCGTGGACATGGAGGATCGCGGCGGCTCGCTGCAGCTCCTGCTTCCCTACGCGACGCTGGAGCCGGTGCGCGAACTGCTGCTGCAGCAGTTCATGGGCGAGAAGTTCGGCCGCGACAGCATCTGGGAGACGCACCTCGCCGAGCAGCTCCGCCACACCGAGATCACGCTGGACGTTGTGCTCGACCAGCAGGTGCTGCCGCTCTCGGCCATCCTGTCCCTGCGCCCCGGGGACTGCATCACGCTCAGCGCGCAGCCGGCCGCCCCGGTGCGGCTGCAATGCGGCGGCGTGGCGCTGTTCCAGGGCGAGTTCGGCCGCCGCGAGACGCGCCCGGCGGTGCGGATTTCCAACGTGCTGCGCGCGCCGGAGAGCGTGCTGTGAGCCAGATCCTCCCCCTGCTCGACCTGCTGGTGATCGCGCTGCTGGCCGCCACGCTGCCCATGGCCTGGCGGCTGGATCGCCAGCTCCGGGCCCTGCGCGCAGACCGCGCGGCGCTGGAGGCGGGGGCGGCCGGCCTCGCGGAGGCGACGGCCGCGGCCGAGGCGGTGCTGGCGCGGCTTTCCGCCGCCTCCGAGACGGCCGAGCGCGGCGTGCAGGAGCGCCTCGCCCGCGCCGGGGCCGTGCAGGACGATCTGCGCTACCTCGCCGAACGGGCCGAGGCTATCGCGGACCGGCTGGAGGCGGCGGTGCAGGCCGGCCGGCCTCTCGCCGGCGGGATTGCGGGCCCTGCGCGGGCGACACCTCGCGATGGTCTATCAGGACCCGGCACGCGCCCTCAATCCGACGATGACCGTCGGGCGGCAACTGAGCGAGGTGCTGGAGCGGCACTTCGCGCTGTCGCGTGCCGAGACACGCGCGCGTGTCCTGGCGATGCTCGCCTCGGTGCGCCTGCCCGACCCGTCCTCGTTCCTGAACCGCTTTCCCCATCAGCTCTCGGGCGGACAGCAGCAGCGCATCGTCATTGCCATGGCGTTCCTCGGCGAGCCCGATCTGCTGATCCTGGACGAGCCGACAACGGCGCTCGACGTGACCG
>JBKBSR010000012.1:0-19400 GCA_046291055.1 Roseococcus sp. | reverse complement strand
AGCCGCCGCGCCTGCCGCCGGGCGCCGCCCCGGCCCTGCCGCTCGCGCTCGGCGGCGCCGGCCTGACGCTGCGCGAGATGGTCGTGCTCTACGCCCTGCTCGGCCGCGGCGGGGACGGGATCATCGAGAGCCGCGCCGCCGGCCTCGCCATGCGGCTGCTGGTGCAGGGCTTCCCGCAGGGCGGGCCCCCAGGGATCGCCTGGAAGACCGGCACGAGCTGGGGCGGGCGCGACGCCTGGGCGCTGGGGGTGGATGGCCGCCACGTCGTCGGCGTCTGGGTGGGCCGGCCCGACGGCACCGCCATGCCGGGCGCGACGGGCGCGCGGCTCGCCCTGCCGCTGCTCGCCCAGCTCTTCGCCCTGCTGCCCCCCGCGCCGCTCGCGCCCTTGCCGCTGCGCCCGGCGCCCTTGGCCGATCGCGCCCCGGCCGATTTCTCCCCGGCCGACCCGCTGCGCCTCGCCTTCCCCCCGCCCGGCGCGGTGCTGGAGGAGGGGGGCCGCGTGGTGCTGCGCGCCCAGGGCGGGCAGCGCCCGCTCACCTTCCTGGTCAACGGCGCGCCCCTGCCTGGCGATCCGGCGCGGCGCGATCGCGCCTGGACGCCGCCCGGCCCCGGCTTCTACCGCATCACCGTGCTGGACGCGCAGGGCGCGGCGGCGCGCAGCGAGGTGAGGGTGCGATGAGCGCCGAAACCAGGGCCGCACTGGCCTACACCGGGCTCGCCTTCGCGCTCGGCTTCCTGCTTGGCCCGCTGCGCGAACTCGTGCTGGCGCCGCGCCTCGGCCGGCTGCCCGCGCTGATGATGGAGCTGCCCGTGATGCTGGCCTTCTGCTGGTGGCTTGCGCCGCGGGTGATGCGGCGGGTGCCGCCCGGGCTGGCGCGGCTGCGCGCCGGGCTGGCGGCGCTGGGCTTCCTGCTGGTTCTCGAGTTCGCCATCGGCCAGGCGCTGCGCGGCTTCACCCTGGCCGAATGGCTGGCGCATTTCGCCTCGCGGGAGGGGGCGCTGACGCTCCTCGGCTACATCGCCTTCGCGCTGATCCCCTGGCTGCGCGGCGCGGCTCACCGGCAGGCCTGACGCTCCATCCGCTCCCGCGCCAGGGCGATGCGCCCGCGCAGCGCCTCGACGCCGCGCGCCATGCGCGCGAAGTCGGCCTCGCCCGGAAGCTGCGCTGCGAGGCCCGCCGCCTCGGCCACGCTCTCGGCCAGCAGCGGGCAGCCGCAGCCGAGGAAGACGGTCACCGCCTCGCGCAGCCGCAGCGTCAGGCGCTCGCCCCGCGCGCGGCCCTCCAGCAGATCCTCCGGTGCGGCCCGGGCCAGCTCCTCGGCCCCGCGCAGCGCCTCCCGCCCCGCGCCGAAATCGCAGCGCGCCCGCGGCACGCCCCCCTGCGCCATGAGCAGCGGCGCCAGAAGCGCGAGGATCAGCGCACGCCGCATCGCGCCAGCGCCGCCTGCATGTGGGCGGGGATCGGCGCCTCCGCCCGCCGCACCGGCTCGAGCGGCAGCACCAGCCGCCTGGCCAGCAGATGCAGCGCCCCCTCGCCCCCGCCATAGCGCGCATCGCCGAGGATCGGCGCGCCCAGATGCGCCATGTGCACGCGCAGTTGGTGCGTCCTGCCCGTGCGCGGCACGAGTTCCACCGCCGTCAGCCCCGGCGCGCGGCCGATCACGCGCCAGAGGGTGCGCGCCGGCTGCCCGTCGGGCCGCACCACCATGCGCCAGCCCTCGGCCCGCGTGCTGGTCTTGGCGAGGGGCGCGCTCACCTCTCCCTGATCATCGGCCAGTTCGCCGCGCAGCACCGCCCAGTAGGTTTTCTCCGCCTGCCCCGCGGCGAAGAGACGCCCCAGCGCGGCCAGCGCCGGCCTGGTGCGCCCGAGGGCGAGGCAGCCCGCCGTCTCCGCGTCCAGCCGGTGCGCCGGCTGCGGCAGGTGGCGCTTGCCGCCCCGCAGCGCGGGCAGCCAGTCCTCCAGCGAGGGCCCGCCGCGCGGGCCGCGATGCACCGCAAGCCCCGCGGGCTTGTCGAGGATCAGCACCTCCGCGTCCTCGTGCAGCACGCGGGGCGCCGCGATCACTCCGCCGCCTGCGCCTCGCCCACCACCCGCGGCTGCGCGCGCATCCAGGCGAAGTAGAGGTCGCGCGCCTTCGTCGCCACCGGCCCGATGGGCAGCTCCCGCCCGTTGTAGCGCGTGCAGGGCTGCACCTTGGCGTAGTTGCCGGTGGAGAAGATCTCGCTCGCCTCTTCCAGCTCCTCGGGCCGCAGCGCCCGCTCCTCCACGGGAATGCCGTTCTCGCGGAACAGCGCCAGCACGCGCTGGCGGGTGATGCCGTTGAGGAAGGTGTGGTTCACGGCGGGCGTCACCGCCACCCCGTCCAGCACGCACCAGAGATTCGAGCTGGCGAACTCCGCGATGTTGCCGGCCACGTCGCACATCACCGCCATCTCCGCCCCGCGCGCCACGGCCCAGGCGGTGGCGCGGGCGCCATTGGGGTAGAGGCAGGCGGCCTTGGCGTCGGTCGGCGCCATGTCGGTGGCCGGGCGGCGGAAGGGCGCCAGCATGGCCGAGAAGCCCGCCCAGGCCGGCAGCGGCGTGTCGTAGAGCGCGAGCACGAAGTCCGTGCTGTCCGGATCGGGCCGCGCCGCGCCCAGCCCCTTGCGGATGAAGAACATGGGTCGGACGTAGAGCGTGGCCTGCGGCCCCATGCGGCGGATGCCCTCCTCGCACAGCGCCTGGATCCGCGCCGCGTCGAGCCCGGGCTTCATGCCCATCACCTTCGCCGAGCGCACCGCGCGCGCGCAATGCCGGTCGAGATCGGGGGCCCAGCCCTCGATGGCGCGCGCCCCGTCGAAGATCACCGAGCCGAGCCAGAAGGCATGGTCCATGGGGCCGAGGATCTTCGGCTCCTCGTCGAACCACTCGCCCCCATACCAATAGACGCCGGCCATCGCCCCGCTCTCCTGTGCCAAGGCGCAGGGTTGTGCCACGCTCCGGCCCGCCCATGAACCCCTCGCCGCCGGGGAGCCGCCATGCCCGCCTATCTCATCGCCCATCTCACCGTGACGGACCCGGCACGCTACCAGGAGTATCGCGCCGCGGTGGCGCCGCTGGTGGCGCGCTTCGGCGGCGAGTTCCTGGTGCGCGGCGGCGCCGTGACGCAGAAGGAGGGCGCGCCCTTCGACCGCCTGGTGATCGTCCGCTTCCCCGACATGGCGGCGGCCGAGGCCTTCTACCACGCGCCCGAATACGCCGGGCTGCTCGCGCTGCGCCGCGCCGCCTCCGAGGGCAGCCTCGCCCTGGTGGAGGGGGTGGGCTGAGCGCCCCCTCACGCCAGCGCCCGCTCCGCCTCCAGCATGTAGTCGCGCGTCAGCGGCAGCGCATCCACCCGCCGCGCGAGCTGCATCTGCCAGACCATGTGCCCGCCGTGCCGGAAGGCGCATTCGCAGCCGGAGAGGTAGAACTCGAACATCCTGCAGAAACGCTCGTCGTGCAGGGCGCGGATCTCCTCCCGGTGCGCGGCGAAGCGCTCGCGCCACCGCGCGATGGTCATGGCGTAGTGCAGCCGCAGCACCTCGATGTCCGTGATCCACAGCCCGCTGCGCTCCACCGCCGGGACGACCTCCGACAGGGCGGGGGAATAGCCGCCGGGAAAGATGTATTTCGCCAGCCAGGGGTTGGTGGCGCCCGGCCCGTCGCTGCGCCCGATGCCATGCACCAGCGCTACCCCATCCTCGCGCAGCCAGCGCGCGATGGCGCCGAAATAGGTGCGGAAATGGTTGAGTCCGACATGCTCGACCATGCCCACCGACACGATGCGGTCCACCGGCCGGTCCCAGGCGCGGTAGTCCAGCAGCTCGAAGCGCACGCGCCCGGAGAGCCCCTCGGCCTCGGCCCGCGCCCGCGCGGCCTCGAGCTGCTCCTGCGAGAGGGTGATGCCCGTCACGCGCGCGCCATGCTCGCGCGCGAGATGCAGCGCGAGGCCGCCCCAGCCGGAGCCGATGTCGAGCACCTCGAGCCCCGGCCGATCCAGCCGCAGCTTCGCCGCGATGTGCCGCTTCTTGGCGCGCTGCGCCTCCTCCAGCGTCTCGCGCCCTGTGGGAAAATAGGCGCAGGAATACTGCATGTCGGCGTCGAGGAAGCGCCGATACACCCGCGCGTCCAGGTCGTAATGGTGCGCCACGTTGCGCCGCGCCCGGCCGGCCGGATTGAACTGCGCGAGCCGGCGAAGCCCGCGGCGCAGCCGTTCCATCACCGCGCCAAGGCCGGGGTCGCCCTCCGCCTGGTTGAGCGTCAGCACCATCAGGAGGTCATGCAGGCTGCCCTCGATGGGCTCCACCTCGCCGTCCATGTAGAGCTCGCCGAGCGCAAGCGCGGGGTCCAGCAGCAGGCGCCGCACGGCGCGGGGCGTGCGCAGCCACAGCCCCCCGCCTGGCCCCTCGCCATCGCCGAATCGGGCCTCCCGGCCGTCCGGCCAGCGCACCAGCAGGCTGCCCTGGCGGATGAAGCGTCGCAGCACGGTCTCGAGCATCCCGGCCTCCCTCGCGGCCCGGCGGGCCCGCGCGCGGCGGCCCGCCCCTCGCGCCGCAGGAGGTAGGAAGCCGCCCCCTGCGAATCCAGGGCCCTGCGCCCGGCCGCATTCCGCCCGCGCCCGATCCGGTCTAGGACAGGGCCCAGGCAACGAGAGGAGGAGCGGCCGTGACGATCCATTTCGTCGTCCATGACGAGGGCGACAGCGTCGGCGTGGTGGTGGTGGAGGGGCTGAAGGCCTCCAACCGCATCAACGGCTGGATCATGGACCAGGACCGCATGATCGAGTTCGACGCGAAGTCGGACATCCCGATCGGCCACAAGCTGGCCATCAAGCCCATCAAGGCGGGCGACACCATCATCAAGTACGGCGTGGACATCGGCCGCGCCATCGCCGACATCCAGCCCGGCGAGCACCTGCACGTCCACAACGTCAAGACCAAGCGCTGGTAAGGGGAACGCGCCAGATGGGCATCAACCTGAAGACGGCCGGCTTCGAGGGCTGGCGGCGCGAGAACGGCCGGATGGGCGTGCGCAACCACGTCATCATCCTGCCGGTGGACGATCTCTCCAACGCCGCCGCCGAGGCGGTGGCGAACAACATCAAGGGCGCCATGGCGATCCCGCACGCCTATGGCCGCCTGCAGTTCGGCGCGGACCTGGAGCTTCACTTCCGCACCCTGATCGGCACGGGCTGCAACCCGAACGTCGCGGCCGTTGTGGTCATCGGCATCGAACCGGGCTGGACCGGGCGCGTCGTCGAGGGCATCGCGAAATCGGGCAAGCCTGTCGAGGGCTTCGCCATCGAGCAGAACGGCGACATCAACACCATCGCCAACGCCTCGCGCGCCGCCTACAAGATGGTGAAGCACGCCTCCCGCCTGAAGAAGACCAAGGCGGATGTGGTGGAGCTCTGGGTCAGCACCAAGTGCGGCGAGAGCGACACCACCTCGGGCCTCGCCTCCTGCCCCACCGTCGGCAACGCCTTCGACAAGCTCTGGGAGAACGGCAACACGCTGGTCTTCGGCGAAACCAGCGAACTCACCGGCGGCGAACACCTCGTCGCCGCGCGCTGCCGCACGCCCGAAATCCGCGAGAAGTTCATGGCGATGTTCGACCGCTACCAGCGGGTGATCGAGGCGAACAAGACCAACGACCTCAGCGAGAGCCAGCCCACCAAGGGCAACATCGAGGGGGGCCTGACCACCATCGAGGAGAAGGCGCTCGGCAACATCCAGAAGATCGGCAAGAAGTGCCTGGTGGACGGCGTGCTCGACAAGGCCGAGGCGCCGACGCATCCGGGCCTGTGGTTCATGGACAGCAGCTCCGCCGCCGCCGAGATGGTCACCCTCTGCGCCGCCGCGGGCTATGCGGTCCACTTCTTCCCGACCGGCCAGGGCAACGTGATCGGCAACCCGATCCTGCCCGTGATCAAGATCACCGCCAACCCGCGCACGCAGCGCACCATGTCCGAGCACATCGACGTGGACGTGACGGGGCTGCTGCAGAAGAAGATGAACATGGACGAGGCCGGCGAGGCGCTGCTCGACTGCATGCTGCGCACCGCCGACGGCGAACTCACGGCGGCCGAGCTGCTCGGCCACCGCGAGTTCTCGCTCACGCGCCTCTACGAGAGCGCCTGAGCAGGCGGGCGGGGGTGTGCCCCCCGCCCCTGTTTCACCCCCGCGGGGCGGCCGGGCGCGCGGCGCGGCGCACCGGCGCCTCCGCCTGGTCCAGATAGACCACCGTCTGGCCGTCCTGCCCGCCGGTCAGCACCGGCACGCGCCCATCGAGCGGAGGCTGCGCGAACTGCGGCTCCAGATACTCCATGTTCGCCTTGCCGTTCTCGCCCACCCGCAGCGTGGCGGCCCCGCCGCCCAGGATGTTGGCGGCCGGTGCGCCCGGCTCGTATTCCACCCGCATCTCCTCCGCCCCGCCGACGAGGCGCGGATAGGCCGGGTCCGCCAGGGCGACCTGGCCCGCGGCCACAAGAAGAAGGCTGGCGGCAAGCCCGGTGCGGAAACTGCCCGTCATGATCATCTCCTGCTCTGCGTCGGGGCGGGCCCGATACCCGCCCCGGTGCGCTGCAGATGCGCCCGGAAGCGGCCCCGCGACATTCCGCAAAGCTCTTGACCCGCCATGCATCCACGCATGGCCGAGCGGAGTAGTCTCTGCCAGAGTGCAGGCCATGAGCACGCGCGACCTCGACTGGACCCTGCTGCGCGCCTTCATCGCCGTGCTGCGTCTGGGCAGCCTCTCGGCCGCGGCCCGGGCGCTGGGCCAGACGCAGCCCACCCTCGGCCGGCAGATCCGCGCCCTGGAGGAGCAGCTCGGCGAGGCGCTGTTCGACCGGCTGCCCAAGGGGCTGCGCCCCACCCCGCGCGCCCTGGCGCTGGCCGAGCACGCCAGGGCCATGGACGAGGCCGGCAGCCGCCTGGCCGCCGCGCTGCTGACGCATGTGGAAACCGCCGCGGGCACGGTGCGCATCACCGTCCCGGAATCCCTCGGCCCCACCGTCCTTCCGCCCCTGCTCGCCGGGCTGATGGCCGAGCATCCGGAAATCGACATCGAACTCTCGGCGACCAACCAGACGGAAAACCTGCTGCGCCGCGACGCCGACATCGCGGTGCGCCTCGCCCGCCCCGAGCAGGAGGAACTGATCGCCCAGCGCGTCGGCAGCCTGGAGATCGGCCTCTACGCCGCCCGCGCCTACGCCGCGCGCCACGGCCTGCCCGCGGATCGGCGGGCGCTGGCGGGCCATCGCCTCATCGGCCCGGATTCCGAGGCCGTCGGCCTCGCCCTCATCGAGCGGCTCGGGCTGCGCGAGATGAATGCGCGCTTCGTCTTCCGCTCCGACAGCCGGCTCTCGCAGCAGGGCGCGCTGCGTGCGGGCATCGGCATCGGCGCGCTGGCCATCGTCGAGGCCGGCGAGGACAGCGGGCTGCTGCGCGTCCTGCCCGGCTGGGTGCTGGAGCGCTTTCCCGTCTGGGTGGCCGCGCACCCGGACATGCGGCACTCGCGCCGGCTGCGCCTCGTCTATGACGCGCTGGTGGCGGGGCTGCGCGCGCGGTTCGGCCGCCCGCCCGCGCGCTGACGCCCCGGCGCGAGGCTAAACCCCGCGCGCCACCTTCACCGCATTCTTCGCCGCCGCCACCATCAGCCCCACCTCGTTGGCGATGGTGACGAGCTTGAAGCCCATCCCGATCATCCGGTTCGCGTATTCCGGCGTGCCGTTGTGCAGCCCGGCCGCGATGCCGCGCCTGCCCGTCGCCTCCAGCAGCTTCTCGTAGATGCCGAGGATGAAGGGGTCCTCCACGTCCAGCTTCGGCGTCAGCCCGTAGCTGAAGGAGAGGTCGGAGGGCCCGATGTAGATGCCGTCGATGCCCGGCACGTCGAGGATGGCCTCGATGTTCTCCACCGCCTGCTTCGTCTCGATCATGGGGATGACGAGGATTTCCTCGTTCGCCGTCTGCTGATAGGCCCCCGCGCTGCCATAGGCCCCGGCCCGGATGGGCCCGTTGGAGCGCGTGCCCCGCGGCGGATACTTGCTGTACTGCACCAGCGCCGCCGCCTCGGCCGGGGTGTTCACCATCGGACAGATCACGCCATAGGCGCCCGCATCCAGAACCTTGCCGATGATGCCCGGCTCGTTCCACGGCACGCGCACCATGGGCGTGGCGCCGGAGCCCGAGGCCGCGATCCCCTGGAAGCACGCGACGCAGGAGAGGTAGTCCTGCACGCCGTGCTGCATGTCCACCGTCACGCTGTCCCAGCCGCACTGGCTGTAGAGCTCGGCCGTGAAGGCGTTGGGAATGGCCAGCCAGCCGTTCACCACCGCCTTGCCCGCCTTCCACGCTTCCTTGACCCTGTTCGGCACCGCGCTTTCTTTGTGTTGGGGTGGAGCGGCGGTAGCAGCCCCTCTGCCTCCCGCCCGTGCCTCGTCCCTGCAGGGACGCGCCGCGCGCGCTTCGGCACTCTGCGCGCAATGAGCGAGTTCGCCCTGCGCCCCGGCACGGACGCCGACGCCGAGACCTACATCCGCCTGATCGGCTCGGCCTGGGCCGAGTATCCCGGCATCGTCTTCGACGTGGACGCCGAGCTGCCGGAGCTGCGCGCGCTGGCCACGCATTTCGCGCGGCTGGGCGGGCGCGTCTGGCTGGAGGCGGAGGGCCGCGGCATGGTCGCCACCCGCCCCATGCGCGAGGACCGCGCCTTCGAGATCTGCCGCCTCTACGTCGCGCGGGAGGCGCGCGGCACAGGTCTCGCCCAGGCGCTGCTCGGCGCCGCCGAGGCGCATGCCCGCGCGGAAGGGGCCGAGCGCCTGGTGCTCTGGACCGACACGCGCTTCGAGGCCGCCCACGCCTTCTACGAGAAGGCGGGCTATGTGCGGCAGGGCGCCATCCGCATCCTCGACGACCTCTCGAAATCGCTGGAGTTCCGATACGCCAAGCCCGCCCGCGGCCTGGTGGTGGAGGCGCTGGACGCCGCCGCCGCCGCGAGCGCGGAGCGTCGCCTCTCCGAGATCCTGATCGCCTGCGTGGAGGCGGGCGCCAGCGTCTCCTTCCTCAAGCCGCTGGCGAAGGAGCGCGCGCGCGCCTTCTGGAAGAAGGTCAGCGCCGAGGTGGCGCAGAACCACGCGCTGCTGCTCGCCGCCTGGCTCGACGGCGCGCTGGTCGGCACGGTGCAGCTCGGCCTCGACATGCCGCAGAACCAGCCGCACCGCGCCGATGTGGCGAAGCTGCTGGTCGATCCCGCGCATCGCCGCAAGGGCGTGGGCGAGGCGCTGATGCGCCGCGCCGAGCAGGCCGCGCATCGCCTGGGCCGCCGCCTGCTGGTGCTGGACACCCGGAAGGGCGACGCCGCCGAGCGGCTCTACACCCGGATGGGCTGGCGCCGCGCCGGCGAAATCCCGGGCTTCGCCCTGGACGAGACGGGCGCGGCCCACGCCACCGTTTTCTTCTGGAAGGAGCCCGTGGCTTGATCACCCCGGCCTATTGCCGCGCCATGGCGGCCTACAACAGCGAGATGAACCGCCGCCTCTACGGCAGCGCCGCCAGGCTCGAGGAGGCGGCCCGCCGGCTCGACCTCGGCGCCTTCTTCGCCTCGCTGCACGGCACGCTCTGCCACATCCTCTGGGCCGACCGCGTCTGGATGCACCGCCTCGCGGGCTGGGAGCGCCCGGCCCAGGGCATCCCCGACAGCCCCGGCATGATCGGGGACTGGGAGGCGCTGCGCGCCGCCCGCGCCGAGGATGACGCGCGCATCGAGGCCTGGGCCGAGGCCCTCTCGCCCGATGCCCTGGCGGGCGAGCTCACCTGGTTCAGCGGCGCGGCGCGGCGCGAGATGACGAAGCCGCGCTGGCTCTGCGTCGCGCACATGTTCAACCACCAGACGCACCATCGCGGCCAGGCCCACGCGCTGCTCACCCGGCTGGGCGCCGCGCCGGGGGACACGGACCTGCCCTGGGTGATCCCCGATCGCGCCTGGTAAGGGCGCGCGCGGCTTGTTGCGCGGCCGGGCCCTCCCTTATCTGGGCGGATGCCCGCGCCCGCCCCCGCCCTGGACAGCCCCGACCCGAGCTTCGAGGAGCTGCTCGCCCGCCGCCCCGCCCTGTCCATGGACCCGCTCGCGGGGCTGACGATGGAGGAGGTGCCGCTCGCGCGCATCGCCGCCGCCGTCGGCACGCCCAGCTGGGTCTATTCCTCCGCCACCCTGCGCCGCCGCGCCGGCGCGCTGAAGGCGGCGCTGGCCGGGGCGGGGCTCGACGCCTCCATCCATTTCGCCGTCAAGGCCAACCCCTCGCTCGCGGTGGTGAACCTGCTGGCGCGCGAGGGGCTGGGCGCGGACGTGGTCAGCGAGGGCGAGCTGCTGGCCGCCCGCGCCGCGGGCGTGCCGGCCTCAGGGATCGTCTTTTCCGGCGTGGGCAAGACGGCGCGCGAGATGCGCCTCGCGCTGGAGGAGGACATCCTCCAGCTCAACGTCGAAAGCGCGGAGGAGGCCGAGATGCTGAGCGCGGTCGCCCAGGGTCTCGGCCGCCGCGCCCGCTGCGCCCTGCGCGTGAACCCGGACGTGGACGCGCGCACCCACGCCAAGATCACCACGGGCCTGACCGAGAACAAGTTCGGCGTGCCCATCGCCCTCGCCCCCGCGCTCTATGCCCGCATGTGCGCGCTGCCGGGGCTCGAGCCCGTCGGGCTCGCGGTGCACATCGGCAGCCAGATCACGCAGGGGGTGGCCTCCTACGCCGCCGCCTACCGCCGCCTGGGCGAGCTGGTGCGCGCGCTGCGCGCCGCGGGCCATCCGGTGCAGCGGGTGGATTGCGGCGGCGGCCTCGGCATCTCCTACCGCGACGAGAGCCCCGCCTCGCCCGAGGCGCTGGCCGGCGCGATCAAGGCCGGGCTCGGCGGGCTCGGCCTGCGCCTCATGCTGGAGCCCGGCCGCTGGATCTCTGGCCCCGCCGGCGTGCTGCTGAGCGAGGTGATCATCGAGAAGCAGGGGCTGGGCCGCCGCTTCGTGATCCTGGACGCGGCGATGACCGAGCTGCTGCGCCCCGCCATGTACGAGGCCTGGCACGGCATCCTGCCCGTCTCGCCCGCCGCCTTCCGCGCGCCGCTTTCGGCGGCAGACGTGGTCGGCCCTGTCTGCGAAAGCAGCGACACCTTCGCCCGCGGGCGCATGTTGCCGCCGCTGCCTCCCCACTCTCTCGTGGCGTTCCTCGACGCCGGGGCCTACGGTGCCTCCATGAGCAGCACCTACAACGCCCGGCCCCTGGCCGCCGAGGTGATGGTGGAAGGGGCGCGCTTCGCCGTGATCCGCGCGCGGCAGAGCCACGCCGCCCTGCTGGCCGGCCAGCGGATCCCCGCCTCCTCGGCCGACTGGGTGACCTGACGCGATGACCTCGGCCTCCGCCCTCGCCCGCAAGCGCGCCCTGGCCCGGGCCGCCCTGTGGTGGGAGGCGGCCTGGCCCGCCGCCTGGCCGGCGCTGGGCGTGCTGGGCGCCTTCCTGGTCTTCGCCCTGCTCGGCCTGCCCGCGCTGCTGCCCGCCTGGGCGCACATGCTGGTCCTGGCTGGCTTCGCCGCCGCCCTGCTGGCGGCGCTGCGCGCCGGCTGGCGGGCGCACCGCCGCCCCGACGACAGCGCGGTGGACCGGCGGCTGGAGCGCGCCTCCGGCCTCGCGCACCGGCCGCTGGCCGCGCTGCAGGACGCGCCGGCGACCAATGACCCGGCGGCGCTGGCGCTGTGGCGCGCGCACCAGGCGCGCATGGCCCGGCTGGTGGAGCGGCTGCGCGTCGGGCCGCCGCGCCCGGGCCTCGCGCGGCGCGACCCCCGGGCGCTGCGCGGCGGGCTGCTGGTGGCGCTGGCCGCGGCGCTGGGCATCGCCGGGGCCGATGCGCCCGCGCTGCTCGCCCGCGCCGTGACGCCGCAATTCGCCGCGGCCCTCCCGCCCGCGCCGCTGCGGGTGGAGGCCTGGATCACGCCGCCCGCCTATACCGGCGCGCCGCCCGTCTTCCTCCCCGCACAGGGCGGCGCGGCCACGGTGCCCGCGGGCAGCCAGGTGCAGATCGCCCTCTCCGGCGGCGGGGCGGCCGCGCCGGAACTCGCCGGCCTCGCCGGCGCCGGCTTCGAGGCGCTGGGCGGCGGCAGCCATGCCGCCCGCGCCACCCTCTCCGAGGGCGCGCGCATCGCCATCCGCCGCGAAGGGCGGGAGCTGGTGGTCTGGCAGATCGCCGTGCAGGCGGACGCGCCGCCCGTCGCCGCCTTCACCGAAACCCCCGCCCGCGCGCCGCGCGGTCTTGCCATCCGCCTGCCCTGGCGCGCCGAGGACGACTGGGGCCTTGTCAGCCTGCGCGCCGAGCTGCGCCTCGACGCCCGGCCGGAGGCCGCGCCCATCCTGCTCGATCCCCCGCTTCCCGGGGGCAAGCCGCGCCAGGCGCGCGGCCTTGCCCAGCCGGATTTCTCGGCCCACCCCTGGGCGGGGCTTGCCGTGCGCATCCGCCTCGTGGCGCGCGACGGGGCGGAGCAGGAGGGCGTCTCCGAGACCGTGACGCTCGAGCTGCCCGAGCGCAGCTTCAACCACCCCGTCGCGCGCGCCATGATCGAGGTGCGCAAGGGCCTCTCGCGCGATCCCGCCGCCCGGCCCCCGGCCATCCGGGCGCTCGACGCCATCGCCGCCGAGCCCGACGCCTTCGAGCATGACGTGGCCACGCTGCTCAGCCTGCGCCTCGCCCGCGGCCTGCTGCTGCGCGACCGCCGCGCCGAGGCCGTGCCCGAGGTGCAGGAGCTGCTCTGGGAGGCCGCCCTGGCGCTGGAGGAGGGGCGCGACGGCCGCACCGCCCGCGCGCTGGCCGAGGCGCAGCGCCAGCTTCGCGAGGCGATGAACGAGGCCGAGCGCAACCCCGGCGACGAACGCCAGCGCGAGGAGCTGCAGCGGCGCATCGAGCAGCTCCGCGAGGCCATCCGCCGCCACCTGGAGGCGCTCGCCGAACGTCTCCAGCGCGAGAACGCCGAGGCGCTGCCCTATGACCCGCAGCAGCGCATGATGGACCAGCGCGACATGGATCGCCGCACCCGCCGCATGGAGGAGGCGGCGCGCCAGAACCGCATGGAGGACGCCCGGCGCGAGCTGGCCGAGCTCGAGGAGATGCTGCGCGCCCTGCAGGAGGGCCGCGTCGCCCGCGGCGAGACCCCGGAGCGCCAGCAGCAGCGCCAGCGCGGCCAGCAGCAGATGGGCGCGGTGCAGGACATGGTGCGCCGCCAGGGCGAGCTGCTCGACCAGGCCCAGCGCCGCGCCGAGGCCGAGGAACAGCGCCGCGCCCAGGAACGCCGCGCCCAGCAGCCCTGGAACCAGCGCCCGCCCACCGCCCCCTTCGGCCCCCCCGGCTCGCCCCAGGCCGCGCCCGACGCTCGCGAGCAGGCCGATCAGCAGGCCGCCCGCGACCGCCAGGCCGAGGCCCGCCGCCAGCGCGCCCTGCGCCGCGCCCTTGGCGAGCTGATGCAGCAGCACGGCGACCTGACGGGCGAGGTGCCCGAGGCGCTCGGCCGCGCCGACCAGGCCATGCGCGAGGCGCTGGAGGCGCTGATCGAGGGCCGCGACGCCCGCCCCGCCCAGCAGGAAGCGATGCGCCGCCTGCAGGAAGGCGGCCGCCAGATGGCCCAGCAGATGCAGCGCCAGTTCGGCCAGGGCGCCGGCGAGGGCGAGGGCGAGGCCGATGAGCCCGGCGAGGGCGAGTTCGAGATGGGCGGCGAGGGCATGGACGGCGAGCAGCAGCTCGGCGAGGGCCGCGACCCGCTCGGCCGCCGCCCGCGCGAGAACACCGGCAATGCCGACCAGGGCAGCGACACCCGCGTGCCGGACGAGGCGGAGCTGCTGCGCACCCGCCGCCTGCAGGAGGAACTCCGCCGCCGTGGGGCCGAGCGCGAACGCCCGGCCGAGGAGCTGGACTACATAGACCGGCTGCTGCGGCGGTTTTGACCGCGCCCGATCAGTCGAACAGCCCCGTGCCGCGCCAGCGGCCGTGCCGCCGGTCGTCCTCCGCGTGCCAGGCCTGCCGGGGCTCGCCGTACCAGGCGCGCGCGTCCTGCTCGGAGAGCCGCTCGCGCCGCGTCACCACGGCCGAAGGCGCGGGGTGCACGCCATGCCAGCCCCAGGACGGCCCGCCCCAGGACGGCGCGCCCCAGGGCGATGGCGCCCAGGCCGATGCGGCGGGAGGCGGGAAGTCGCAGGCGGGGTCGGGCCGGTCCCAGACCCCCTGGCCGGCGGCCGGCAGGGCAAGGGTGGCGCCGAGCAGCGCCAGGGTGGCGAGACGGGGCATGGCGGGCCTCCAGGTGAGAGGGGCAGCCTCGCCCCCCGATGTGGCGGATGCGGGGCGGAATCGGGTCAGCCGCGTGCCCGGCGCTCCCTCTCCTCGCGCAGCCGCCGCAGCCGGGCGAAGCCCACCCGGAACCGCTCCCCGCCATAGGCGATCACGCCCGCCAGCACGAAGATGCCGCTGAACAGGAACAGGGCCGGCGCGCCCATGGCGAAGGCCCCATAGCCCGACGCCCCGGCGCAAAAGACCATGCCCGCCAGGACGAAACCCGCCCGGCGCAGCGCCCGCCGCTCCGCCGCCTCGACCTCGGCCGCAAGCTCCGTCATCGCCGCCTCCATCCCGCTCCCGCCCAGCATGTGGTCGCGGCGGCCCGGCGCGCCAGGGGTTGGCCGGCGATGGTCAGGCCAGCGCGGCGAAGGGGACCACCGGCACGCCCAGCCCCGCGACGGGCGAGACCACGACGCAGCCCGCCGCCAGCCCCGCCACCACGCCGGGCGCGCTGTCCTCCACCACCAGGCATTGGGCGGGCGGCACGCCGCAGGCCGCGGCCGCTGTCAGGTAGAGATCGGGCGCGGGCTTCGGCCGCGGCACATCCTCGAAGCTGAACACCCGCCCGGCGAAGAACCTGTCGAGCCCCAGCACGCGCAGCTTCATGCGCAGCTCCGCCCGGCCCGAGTTGGAGCAGACGGCGAGCGGCACCCCCCGCCCCGCGAGCCGCGCCACCGCCTCCGGCGCGCCCGGGATGGGGTCGAGCCGGTGTTCCAGCTCCCGCGAAATCCGGGCCGAGAGCGCGGCGCCCCAGCCCGGCGGCAGCGGCCCGGTGCGGCGGGCGATGCGCGGCAGCATGTCGGGCAGGGCGAGGCCGAGGAACTCCTGCCGGGCGCGCTCCCCATCCATGGGCCAGCCGCGCGCCGTCAGCTCCTCGGCCACGATGGCGTTCACGAGGCCCTCGCTGTCGGCCAGCACCCCGTCGCAGTCGAACAGGACGGCGCGGAAGGGCGGCAGCGTCACGCCGCCTGCCGCGCCTCCGCGCGGGCGCGGGCGTGCGGGCAGTCGCCATGCGCCTTGGGGCATTGCCGGGCCCCGGCGAAGCTGCACAGCGCCCGGCCCGACCGCCGCGCGCGCAGCACGAGATCGGCCAGGCTGGCGATGAAGCCCGGATCGCTGTTCTGCGCCGGCACGCGGAAATAGCCGGGCACGCCGAGCTTCTCCGCCTCCTCGCGGTATTCCACGTCCAGCTCCACCAGCGTCTCCGAGTGCTCCGAGACGAAGGCGATGGGACAGACCAGGATGGCGACCTTGTCCTGCGCCGCGCGCTCGATCTCCTCCTCGGTGGAGGGCCCGATCCATTTCTGCGGCGTGACGCGCGACTGGTAGCACACCACGCTGTCCAGCCCGGGTTCCTCCAGCTTCTCGAGCACGGCGGCGACGGTCTGCTCCACCTGCCACTGGTAGGGATCGCCGGCCTTCACGATGCTTTCCGGCAGCCCATGCGCCGAGAACAGAACGCGCAGCCCGACGCCTTCGGGCAGTTGCGCGCGCGCCCTGGCCAGCGCCTCGCGCAGCAGCCGGGCCGTGGCCTCGGTGAAGCCGGTATCGGAGTGGAAGCAGCACAGCGTGGTGGCGGGCACGGAGAGGCCCACGCGCCGCGCCGCCTCCTCCCAGGCGGCGATGGAGCTGCCCGTGGTGGTGGTGGAGTATTGCGGATAAAGCGGGACCAGCAGAACCTCCTCCGCGCCCCATTCCTTCACGGCGCGGGCGGCCGCCTCGCTCATCGGGTGCCAGTAGCGCATGCAGACGAAGCTGCGATACTCGGCCGAAGGGTCGCGTTCGGCCAGCGCGGCGTCGAGCGCGCGCGCCTGCTCCTCCGTGAGCTCCAGCAGCGGGGATTTCCCGCCCAGCACGGCGTAGTTCTCCATGGCCGGGGCGGTGCGCCGCCAGGCGATGAGCCGCCCGAGCCAGGGCCGGATGAAGCCCGGCACGCGCAGGATCGCCGGATCCGTGAACAGGTTCACCAGGAAGGGGCGCACGCTCTCGGGCGCGTCGGGCCCGCCCAGGTTGAACAACACCACCGCCACGCGCCGCGCCATCAGCCCCACATCTCCGGAAGGAGTGCTGCACATACCCCCGAACGCGGCGGAATCAACCCGCGCGCAGCAGCTCCATCAGCCGCGCCACATTCTCCGGCGGGGTGGGGGGAACGATCCCGTGGCCCAGGTTGAAGACGAAGGGCCGGCCCTTCATGGCGGCGAGGATGGCGCGCACCTCCTGCTCCATGGCGGGGCCGCCGGCCACCAGCGCCTGCGGATCGAGGTTGCCCTGCAGCGCCATGCGCGGCGGCACATGCGCCGCAGCCCAGGCCGGGTCCATGCCGGTGTCCATGGCCACCGCCTGCACCGGCACCCGCGCCGCATACTCCGCCAGCAGCGGCCCGGCGAGGCGCGGAAAGCCGATCAGCGGCACATCCGGGCGCAGATCGCGCAGCGCGGCCGCGAGCCGCGCCGTGGGCTCGATCACCCAGCGCCGGAAGCCGGTGGGCGAGAGCAGCCCGGCCCAGGAATCGAACAGCATCAGCGCCTCCGCCCCCGCCTCGGCCTGCGCCAGCAGGTAGGCGAGGGTGGCGGCCTCCAGCTTCTCCATCACCTCCGCGAAGAACTCCGGGTCGCGGAAGGCGGCGCGGCGCGCCTCGGCGAACTCGCCGCCGCCGCGCCCCTCGATCATGTAGCAGGCCACCGTCCAGGGGCTGCCGGCGAAGCCGATGAGCGCCGTGCCGGGGTGCATGGCCAAAGCGGCGCGCACGCGGCGCACCGTCTCCAGGATGGGGGCGGCGCGGTCCACCACGCCGGGAAGGTCCAGCGCCTCAAGGGCGGCGCGGTCGCGCACCGGCTCGAGCAGCGGGCCCTCGCCCTCGGCGAAGCGCAGCGCCTGGCCCATGGCCCAGGGCACCATCAGGATGTCGGAGAACAGGATCGCCGCGTCGAAGCCGTAGCGCCGGATGGGCTGCAGCGTCACCTCCGCCGCCAGCTCGGGCGTTGTGCAGAGCGCGATGAAATCGCCGGCGATGGCGCGGGTGCGCCGGTATTCGGGCAGGTAGCGCCCCGCCTGGCGCATCAGCCACACCGGGGGCGGCCAGACCGCCTCGCCGGCGAGGGCCTGGAGGAAGGGCTTCGTGTCCATGGCGCGAACCATCCCTTGAAAAAGGAAAAAGAAGAAGGGCGGTGAGTGGTGGTTGGCCCTGTGGATCATGGGGATGCAGCCGCTCCACCGCCTGTCCACAGCCTTGTTCCGGGGCTGGACGAGGGCGCGACTCGGCGCGCGGCCGGGCTGTACGGCCGCCATCCCCGCCCGCGAGAGGATGGGCGGCCCGGTTTCCCCAGCGGCGATGGGCGTGCCGGCTCTTCCCCTTTGACCAGGCCCCCGCGCTGGCGCGGGGGAATCTTCCCCGCTATCCCCATTCCCGCACACGCACGGTCCACAGCGCCATGCCCCTCTCGCGGCAGACCAACCTGCACCTCGTCTCCGACAGCACGGGCGAGACGCTGAACAGCATCGCCCGCGCCGCCATCGCGCGCTTCGACAACCCGAACGTGATCCAGCACCGCTGGTTCCTGGTGCGCTCGCGCCTCAACCTCGACCGCGTGATCGAGGGCATCGAGCACGAGCCCGGCCCGGTCATGTTCACCCTGGTGGACCGGAGCCTGCGCCACGCGCTGGAGGAGACCTGCGCGCGGCTCGGCCTCGCCTGCCTCTCCGTGCTCGACCCGGTGATGGAACTGCTGCAGGGCGAGATCGGCGAGCGCGCGAAGGAGAAGCGCGCGGCGCAACACGTGATGGACGCCGACTACTTCCGCCGCATCGACGCCATGCACTACGTGCTGAGCCACGATGACGGCCAGGGCACGGCCGGCATCGCCAACGCGGATGTGGTGCTGGTGGGCGTCTCCCGCTCCTCCAAGACGCCGACCTGCTTCTACCTCGCCAACCGCGGCATCAAGGCGGCCAATGTGCCGCTGGTGCCGGGCGCGCCCCTGCCGCCGGAGCTCGAGAACCCGCCCTGCCCCGTGATCGGGCTGACGATAGACCCCGTCGCGCTGCTCGAAATCCGCCGCCACCGCCTCAAGATGATCGGCGCGGAGGGCGTGCGCGTGGGCGAGAACGAGTATGTGGACGCCGAGGCGGTGAAGGCCGAAATCCTGGCGGCGAAGCGCCTCTGCGCCGCGCGCGGCTGGCCGGTGATCGACGTGACGCGGCGTTCCATAGAGGAGACGGCGGCCACCGTGATCCAGCAGATGGAACTCTGGCACCAGCGCCAGGGCGCGCAGCGCGCCGCCCGCCCCGAGGATCCGGCGGCGGCGGTGATCGGGGCGCGCGCATGCGGCTGATCCTCGCCTCGCAGAGCGCCACCCGCCGGGCGCTGCTGGAGGCGGCGGGCCTCGACGTCGAGGCGCTGCCCGCCGCTGTGGACGAGGCGGCGATCAAGGCGAGCGCCAGGGCCGAGGGGATGACGCCCGCGGACGCCGCGCTGCTGCTCGCGGACGCCAAGGCCGCGCGCATCGCCCGCCGCCATCCGGAGGCGGTGGTGATCGGCGCCGATCAGCTTCTCGTCTGCGAGGGGGAATGGTTCGACAAGCCGGCCGATGTGCAGGCGGCGCGGAGGCAGCTTCTGCGCCTCCGCGGCCGGGCGCATGAGCTGGTGACGGCGGTGGTGGGCTGGCGCGAGGGCGAGCGCGCCTGGGGCCATGTCGCCACGCCGCGCCTCGCCATGCGGGAGTTTTCCGAGACCTTCCTCGACGACTACCTGGCGCGCGAGGGCGAGCGGGTGACGCAGAGCGTCGGCGCCTACCGCATCGAGGGGCCGGGCATCCAGCTCATGCGCGAGATCCGGGGCGAGCACACGGCCATTCTCGGCCTGCCCATGCTGCCCCTGCTCGCCTGGCTGCGGGAGCAGGGGCTTGCGCCGCGCTGAGCGCGGCTACCCGGCACGCCGCAGGTTCCACAGCATGGGCGAGGGCGCCTGCAGCACACCCACCAGGTCCCGGCGGAAGCCAGTCCGCAGGCGGAACAGGCCGGTGGG
>JBKBSR010000346.1:0-3208 GCA_046291055.1 Roseococcus sp. | reverse complement strand
GTTGCCCGCTGTGCGGTGTGGTCGGCTATCCCCTGCAGGGCGGCCCGCCGCGCCGCCTCACGAAGCATCGCAGGGGAAAGAGGGCCCGGCGGGAGGAGCGCGAGCAGGGCGCGATCGGCAAGGGTGGGTCGAAAGACCTCGGCGGCGGCCTTCCAGGGCAGGACGAACCAGCCTTCCCGGCCCGACGGGTTCGGGAAGACCACCTCGAGCCCCGCCGGACCCGCGTCGCGCAGCCGCACACCGAAGAGCTGCGGGCCCGTGAAAGGTGCGACGACTCCGCGCTCCTCCATCGTCGCCGGGCGCGACAGGGCCCGCGCGTCGCGCGTGAGCCATCCGTCCTGTCGCTCGGCGAGGGGGGCCGCTTCCTTCATGGCCGAGGCATGCCAGGGTCGACCTTAACGCGGGGTTGATCCGGCGGCGGGCGATACCGGCGCGGCCCGCGCCCCTCTAGCCTGCCGCCATGCCCCGCCTCCTCACCCCGCTCCGCGAGGCCGCGCGCCTCGCCGCCCCCTACTGGCGCAGCGAGGAGCGCTGGCGCGCCCGCGCCCTGCTCGCCGCCGTGATCGGCCTCAACCTCGCGCTGGTGGGGATGAGCGTGCTGCTCTCCTACTGGAACAGGGAGTTCTTCAACGCGCTGGAGGCGCGCGACGCGGCCGCCTTCTCCGCCCTGCTCTTCGCCTGGCAGCCGACCGAGAGCGGCCCCATGCCGGGCTTCGTCTGGATCGCGGCGCTCTACATCCTCGCCGCGGTCTACGCCCTCTACCTGCGCCAGGCGCTGCAGATCCGCTGGCGGCGCTGGATCACCGAGACGATGCTGGCCGAATGGCTGGCGGGGCGGGCCTATTACCGGCTCTCGCTGACCGATGCGGGGGCGGACAACCCCGACCAGCGCCTGGCCGAGGACGCGAAGCTGTTCGTGGACTCCACGCTCGCGCTCGGCCTCGGCCTGCTGCGCAGCGTGGTCACGCTGCTCTCCTTCCTGTTCGTGCTCTGGGCGCTCTCGGGGCCGGCGACGCTGCTCGGGGTGGAGATCCCGGGCTACATGGTCTGGGTGGCGCTGCTCTATGCGGCGGCGGGCACCTGGCTCGCGCATCTCATCGGCCGGCCGCTCACCCGGCTCAACTTCCAGCAGCAGCGGGTGGAGGCGGATTTCCGCTACGCGCTGGTGCGCTTCCGCGACAGCGCCGAGGGCATCGCCCTGCACCGGGGCGAGGCGGAGGAGCGCGCGGGGCTCTCCGCCCGCTTCGCGGCGCTGATGGAGAACTGGTGGCGGCTGATGGCGGCCACCAAGCGCCTGACCTTCTACACCGCGGGCTACGCGCAGGTGGCCGTGGTCTTTCCCTTCGTGGTCGCCGCGCCGGGCTTCTTCGCCGGGCGCATCCCGCTGGGCGGGCTGACCCAGACGGCCCAGGCCTTCGGCGAGGTGCAGGGCGCGCTCTCCTGGATCGTGGACAACTACGCGGCGCTGGCCGAGTGGCGCGCCACCGTGGCGCGGCTCGCGGGCTTCCGCGCCGCGCTGGAGGCGGCGCGCGCGGCCGATCCGGGGCCGGTGGTGATCACAGGGGCCGACGAGGCGCTGCGCGCGCGCGGGCTGACGCTGACCCGCCCCGACGGGCGGCTGCTGCTGGCCGATGGCGCGCTCGACCTCGCCCCGGGCGAGCGGGTGCTGGTCAGCGGCCCCTCGGGCGCGGGCAAATCCACGCTGTTCCGCGCGCTGGCGGGCATCTGGCCCTTCGGGGCGGGGCGGGTGGAGGCGCCCGCCTCCGGCAGCGTCATGTTCCTGCCGCAGCGCCCCTATCTGCCGCTCGGCCCGCTGCGGCGGGTGCTGGCCTATCCCGCCCCGCCCGACGCCTTCCCCGAGGCGACGCTGCGCGAGGCGCTGCAGGCCGTGGGGCTGGCCGATCTCGCGCCGCTGCTGGACGCGGAGGAGCCCTGGGCGCAGCGCCTCTCGGGCGGCGAGCAGCAGCGGCTGGCGCTCGCCCGCGCCCTGCTGCACCGCCCGCGCTGGCTCTTCCTCGACGAGGCGAGCGCGAGCCTCGATGCGGCGCAGCACGCGCGGCTGCACGCGCTGCTGGCCGAGCGGCTGCCGGGGGCGACCATCCTCGCCATCGCCCATCGCGACCCGCCGGAGGGCTTCTTCACGCGCAGCCTGAGGCTGGAGGGCGGGCGGCTCGGCTGAGGGGCTGGACCGCGGCGCGGCCGCATGCGAGGCGCCGGCCATGATCCTGATCGGCATCGGCGCGAGCCTGCCCGCCCCGGACGGGCGCGCCCCGCGCGAGACCTGCCGCGCCGCCGCCGCCGCGCTCGACGCCATCCCCGGGCTGCGCCTCCTCGCCCTCTCGCGCTGGTGGGAGAGCGCGCCGGTGCCGCCCATGCCCGGCGCGCCCTGGTTCGTGAACGGGGTGGCGCGGCTCGAGGGCCGGCCCCCGCCCGAGGCGGTGCTGGAGGCGCTGCAGGCCCTGGAGGCCCGCTTCGGGCGGGAGCGCCCCTACCCCAACGCCCCCCGCACGCTCGACCTCGACCTGCTCGACCATCATGGCGCGGTGGTCGAAACGCCGCGGCTGCAGCTTCCCCACCCGCGGCTGCGGGGCCGGGCCTTCGTCATTCTCCCGCTCGCCGAGGTGGCGCCCGGCTGGCGCCATCCGGTGACCGGCGAGGATGTGGCGGCGCTGGCCGCCGCCCTGCCGCCGCAGGAGATCCGCCCGCTGGCCGAGTGATCGCTTGCAGCGGCCCGCGGCCTCGCTTATCTGAAGGGTTCGCCGCGGCGCAGCACGGCTCGCCGCCGCCCCTTTTTCCATCGAGGCCCCCGCATGGCGCGCGTCACCGTCGAAGACTGCATCCTCCAGGTTCCCAACCGCTTCGAGCTCGTGCTGCTCGCCGCCCAGCGCGCGCGCAACATCAGCCGCGGCGAGGCGCTGACCGTGGACCGCGACAACGACAAGAACCCCGTCGTGGCGCTGCGCGAGATCGCCGAACGCACGGTGGACCTGCAGGCGCTGGAGAACGACCTGGTGAAGTCCCTCAGCCGCGCGCCGGAGCCCGAGCCGGTGGAGGACGAGGTGCTCGACCTCATCGACACCAGCGAGAACATCTTCGGCGTGATGGACGTGAACGAGGAGCTGCCGGCCGATGCCGGCGCCGAGGAATTCAGCCCCGAGGATCTCGAGGCCCAGCTCGCCGCCGAGCTCGGCGGAGGTCAGTAACCTCC
>JBKBSR010000011.1:0-19430 GCA_046291055.1 Roseococcus sp. | reverse complement strand
GGTCCATCTCCGCGACCCGGGGCGCCGCCCCGGCATCGGCGATGGCCAGCCCCGCGCCATAGACGCCCAGCCGCTGCCACGCCTCCATCTGGCGGAACTCGCGGCGGGGGATGGCGGAGTCGAAGGGCAGGGCGGGCAGGGGATGTATGGGGAAGGGTGCGTGGCGCGCCTCGTCCAGCACCGGGGGCGCGCCGCCCAGCAGCGCCGCATGCGCCGCCCGCCCCTCGCCCTGGGAGGAGGCGAGGCCGAGCCCCGTGACGACCACGCCGCGCATCAGCGCAGGCCGATCGCGAGCGCGCGGGCGCGCACGGCGCTTTCCAGCTCCGGGGCGGGGAAGGGCAGGGTCTTGAGCGTGAGTTCCGCCTCCGCCGCGCGGGCCGCGCCCTCGGCGAGGGCGCCGCGCAGCACGGCGTAGCCCGAGCCGTCGTGCAGCAGCTCCGCCGTCACGGTCAGCTCCGCGCCGGGCTTGACCATGCCGCGCAGCTTCGCCTCGCCCACCTTGGCCAGCAGCGCCATGCGCGCGAAGCCGCTGCGCGCGACCAGAAGCCAGCCCGCCGCCTGGGCCATGGCCTCGATCATCAGCACGCCGGGCAGCAGGGGGAAGCCGGGGAAATGCCCCTCGAAGACCGGGCTCGCCTGCGGCACGCGCGCGCTGGCGAGGAGCCGCTCCGGCCCGTGCTCCAGCACGCGGTCCACCATCTCGAAGTATTCGAGGCGCAAGGCTCAGCCCTGCTTGGCCGCGACCAGTTCCTCGATGCGTTTGGCCAGGCTGCCCATCACGAAGAACTGCTCGGCGGGCGCCTTGCCGCTGTTCACCTGCTCCGTCCAGGCCTCGACCGGCACCTTGATGCCGAAGCGCTTGTCGATCTCGAAGACGATGTCGAGGAAGTCGAGGCTGTCGATGCCGAGGTCGTTGATCACATGCGCCTCGGGCGTGATCCTGGCGCGGTCGACGTTCGCCGTCTCGGCGATGATGTCGGCGATGGTCGAGAAGGCGTCGCTGGGCGCCGGGGACATGGCGGCGAACTCCGTGGGTGTCAGGTCGGCGGTGGTTTGGCGCGTCCGCGCGCGGCTGTCCAGCGCCCGGGCGCCGGTCGGCGGCGGGTGGCCGCGGGCGGCCGGCTGGTAGGGGCGGGGGGACTTGAACCCCCATGGCCTCGCGGCCGCTCGATTTTGAGCCGAGTCCGTCTACCGTTCCGGCACGCCCCCTCGCCCGGGGGGCTTACCACGCCCCGCCGCCGCCTGCGAGGGGCGGCCGTTACAATCGGGAACCCACCGAAACCGCCCGCGATTGTAACATCGGTCCATGGACTCGAAGCCGCATATCCTCGTCGTGGACGATGACCGCGAGATCCGCGAGCTCCTCGGCCGCTTCCTGGAGAAGCAGGGGCTGCGCGTGAGCCTGGCGCGCGACGCGCGGGAATGCCGCAAGCTCTGGCCCCTCGCGCGCTACGACCTCATCGTGCTCGACCTGATGATGCCCGGCGAGTCGGGGCTCGACCTCGCGCGCTGGCTGCGCGCGCAGTCCCAGGTGCCGATCATCATGCTCACCGCCATGGGCGAGGAGACGGACCGCATCGTGGGGCTCGAGCTCGGCGCGGACGACTACATGGCCAAGCCCTTCAACCCGCGCGAGCTCCTGGCGCGCATCCGCGCCGTGCTGCGCCGCACCCAGGGGGTGGAGGCCGCCCCCGCCGCGCCCGAGCGCGCCCTGCGCTTCGCCGGCTGGGTGCTGGAGCCCGCGCGGCGGCGGCTGCTCAACCCCGAGGGCGTGGAGGTGCCGCTCACCGGCGGCGAATACGAGCTGCTGATGACGCTGCTCGACCGCCCCAACCGCGTGCTGACGCGCGACATGCTGATGGACCTGCTGCACAACCGCCAGCCCGGGCCCTTCGACCGCGCGATCGACGTCGCAATCTCCCGCCTGCGCCGCAAGCTCGAGGATGACGGGCGCAACCCCTCGGTGATCAAGACCGTGCGCGGCGGCGGCTACGTGCTCTCCGCAGTGGTGGAACGGGTGTGAGGCGTCTGCTCGCGCGGCTCTGGCCCGCCAGCCTCGCGGGGCGCACGGCGCTGGTGCTGATCCTGGGGCTGATGGCGGTTCAGGGGCTCGGTCTCACCATCCACGCCTTCGACCGGCTGGAGCTGCAGCGCGCGGCCGAGGCGCGCGACCTCTCCTTCCGCGCGGCCGCGCTGTGGCGGGCCCTCGTGACCCAGCCGCCCGAGCGGCGCGCCGCGGTGCTGGCGGAGGCGGATCTGCCGCCCAACCTCGCCGCCAGCTTCGACCGAGAGCCCTGGGTGCGGCCGGAGATGCCGCCCGTACCGCCCCACCTCGGCCGGCTGTTCCGGCTCGATCCGCCGCCCCCGCCGGGGCCGCGCCGGATGCGGCCGGCGGAGAGCCTCTCGGCGGCGGGCGGGCCCTCGGAGGTGGCGCTCTCGCTGCGCTTCGCGGAGGGCGGCTGGCTCAACATGCGGCTGCGGCTGCCCGCGCCGCGCCCCTGGCATTCCGACCGCTTCCTCGCCGCCTTCGCGGCCATGTCGCTGGCGGCCGCGCTGCTCATCCTCTGGGCGGTGCGCCGCCTGACGCGCCCCGTGCGCGACCTCGCCGCCGCGGCCGAGCGGCTGGGGCGCGACGTGAACGCCCCCGCCCTGCCCGAGACGGGCCCGCGCGAGGTGGCCCAGGCGGCGGCGGCCTTCAACGGCATGGCCACCAACATCCGCCGCTTCGTGGCCGACCGTACGCAGATGCTGGCCGCCATCGGCCATGACCTGCGCACGCCCATCACGCGGCTGCGCCTGCGCGCCGAGCTGATGGAGGACGAGGAGCAGCAGCGCCGCATGCTGGCCGACCTCGCGGAGATGGAGGCGATGATCGCCGCCACCCTCGCCTTCGCCCGCGACGATGCGGGCGCCGAGCCCGCCGCGCAGGTGGATCTGGCCGCGCTCGCGCGCACCGTGCTCGACGAGGCGGCGGACGCGCAGCCCGAACTCGCGGAGAAGATCGCCTACAGCGGGCCCGAGCACCTGACCGTGACGCTGCGCCCGCTCGCGATGAAGCGCGCGCTCGGCAACCTCGTGGCCAATGCGCTGAAATACGGCGGCGCGGCGCGGCTCGCGCTGGAGCCGCGCGGGGCGGGCGCGGTGATCGCGATCGAGGATGACGGCCCCGGCATCCCCGAGGCCGCGTTGGAGGAGGTGTTCCAGCCCTTCCGCCGCATCGAGGCCAGCCGCAACCGCGAGACGGGCGGCACCGGGCTCGGCCTCACCATCGCGCGCAGCATCCTGCGCGCCCATGGCGGCGAGGTGAGCCTGCACAACCGCGAGGGGGGCGGGCTGAGGGTGGTGGTGTCGCTGCCCGGATGATATGCGGCCGCTCCCCGCCCGGAGGACCGCCGCCATGGCCCTGACCGCCGCCATCATCCCCGTCACCGAGTTCCAGCAGAACTGCTGTCTCGTCTGGGATGACGCGACGAAGCGCGCCACCGTGATCGATCCGGGCGGCGAGGTGCCGCGCATCCTCGCCGCGCTGGAGGCGCAGGGCCTGTCGGTGGAGCAGATCCTGCTCACCCACGGCCACATCGACCACGCCGGCGGCGCGGATGAGCTGCGCGAGCGCACCGGCGCGCCGGTGATCGGCCCGCACCGCGCCGACGCCATGCTGCTCGAGAACCTGGAGCGCCAGGGCGCCGCCTATGGCCTCGCGGGCGCGCGCAACCTCGTGCCCGACCGCTGGCTCGAGGAGGGCGAGGAGGTGAGCATCGGCGGCGAGCCCTTCCAGGTGCTGCATTGCCCCGGCCATTCGCCGGGCAGCGTGGTGTTCGTCAGCACCGCGCTGCGCGTGGCCTTCGTGGGCGATGTGCTGTTTCGCGGCTCGATCGGGCGGACGGACTTCCCCTATGGCGACCATGACGCGCTGATCGGCGCCATCGTGATGAAGCTGCTGCCGCTGGGCGACGACATCGCCTTCGTCTGCGGCCATGGCCCCGGCTCGGATTTCGGGACGGAGCGGCGGACCAACCCCTTCCTGCCGCGCTGAGCGCTACACGGCGGCGCTGTGCCGCCCCGTGCCGCCGCCCAGCCGCGCGTCGAAGCAGGCGGCGACGTGGCGCAGGAAGGCGCGCGCCTCGTCGGGCACGGTCAGCCAGCTTCCCGCGATGCGCAGCAGCCCGTCGCGCTCCAGCGCCTGCAGCCCGGGCAGGGCGGTGGTGAGCACCGCGGCGGGCAGCGTGTCGAGATCGAGGGCGAGGTCGCACATCACCCGCTCGATGGCCTCGCGGCGGATCGCGTCCTCGCCGCTCAGCGCGATGCCGCGCGCCACCGGCAGCCGGCCCGCCTCGACGGCCGCGACATAGCCGCGTTCCTCGGCGATGTTCTGCGCGTAGCCCTGCGGGGTGGCGCTGATGGCCGAGGCGCCGAGGCCGAGCAGCATGGGCGCGTCGTCGGTGGTGTAGCCCTGGAAGTTGCGGCGAAGCCGGCCGGCGGCGGCGGCCCTGGCCATGGAATCCTCGGGCCGGGCGAAATGGTCGAGGCCGATGGGCAGATAGCCCGCCGCGCGCAGCACCTCGGCCGCCGCGGCCGCCTGGGCCATGCGCTCCTCCGGCCCCGGCAGTTCGGCCGTCTCGATCGCCTTCTGCACCGGCTTCATCCAGGGCACATGGGCGTAGCCGAAGACGGCCACGCGATCGGCGCCGAGGTCGGCGGCCAGCGCGGCGGTGGCGCGCACATGCGCCTCGCTCTGCCCGGGCAGCCCGTACATCATGTCGAGGTTGAGCCCCGCGATCCCGGCCTCGCGCAGCCGGCGCACCGCCTCGCGCACCACGGGCTCCGGCTGCACGCGGCCCATGCGGGCCTGCACCTCGGGGTTCGCGTCCTGCAGGCCGAGCGAGGCGCGCGCGAAGCCCTCGCGCGCAAGCACCGCCACCACATCCTCCGTCAGCGTGCGCGGATCGAGCTCGACGCAGAGCTCCGCGTGGCGGGCGAAGGGAAAGAGGGCGCGCAGCCGCCCCATCAGCGCGCCGAGCCGCGCCGCGCCCAGCGCGCTCGGCGTCCCGCCGCCCAGATGCAGGTGCTGCACGATGCCGTCCGCCGGCAGGGCGAGGGCGAGCATCCGCGCCTCGCGGTGCAGCGCCTCGGCGTAGCGCGCGATGCGCTCCTCGCTGCGGGTGACCGAGGTGTGGCAGCCGCAATACCAGCACAGCTCGTGGCAGAAGGGGATGTGGACGTAGAGCGAGAGCCGCTCCCCCGGCTTCATCCGCGCGAGCCAGCCGCGCCAGGCGCCCTCCTCGAGCGGGCCGAAATGCGGCGCCGTGGGATAGCTCGTGTAGCGCGGCAGGTTGGCCCTCGCATAGGCCGACAGGTCCAGGGTCTGCATGGAACAAGACTGCCGCACCGCGCGGCCCGCTTGCCTTGCGCCCGATCAAGCGCGGATGCTCTGCCGCAGCGAGGAAGGGAATCTCCGATGGGCGAAGTCGAGCTTGCGATCCGTGGCGGCGTGGTGGTGACGGCCGAGGGCATGCAGCGCGCCGATGTCGGCATCAGCGGGGGGCGCGTGGTGGCGCTGGCGGAGAGCATCCGCGACGCCGCGCGCGTCGTCGAGGCGGACGGGCTCTGGGTCATGCCCGGGGGCGTGGACAGCCACTGCCACATCGAGGAGCCCCAGCCCGGCGGCGGCGCGAACGAGGAGAGCTTCGTCACCGCCTCGCGCTCGGCCTTCGCGGGCGGCACCACCTCGGTGGTCTGCTTCGTGCCGCAGTGGAAGGGCGGCGGGCTGCTGGAGCGCCTCGCGGACTACGAGGCGCGCGCCCGCCACGCCATGCTGGACCACGGCTTCCACCAGATCATCACCGACCCCACGGACCGGGTGATCGAGGAGGAGCTGCCGCAGGTGGTGGCGAAGGGCATCCGCTCGCTCAAGGTGTTCCTGACATACGAGCCGCTGCATGTGAGCGACGCCGAATACCTGCGCGTGCTGGCGGCGGCGCGCCGGCACCAGTGCCTCGTCACCGTGCATTGCGAGAACCACGACGCGATCGGGTGGCGCATCGCCGGGCTGCTGAAGGCGGGCCTCACCGCGCCGAAGTATCACGCCTGGGCGCGCCCGCCGGTGGTGGAGCGCGAGGCGACGCACCGCGCCATCGCCCTGGCCGAGCTGGTGGACCAGCCCATCCAGATCTTCCACGTGAGCTGCGCCGAGGCGGCCGAGGAGATCGCCCGCGCCCAGGCGCGCGGCGTGAAGGTGTGGGGCGAGACCTGCCCGCAATACCTCACCCTCACCGCCGCCGACATGAACCGCCCGGGCTTCGAGGGCGCGAAGTTCATGTGCAGCCCCGCCCCGCGCGACGCCGCCGAGCACGCGCGCGTGTGGGAGATGATCCGCCGCGGCGTGCTGGACGTGGTGAGCAGCGACCATTGCGCCTTCAGCTTCGAGGGGCCGCACGGCAAGCGCCAGAACGGGACGGAACGTTTCGACCTGGTGCCCAACGGCATCCCCGGCTTCGCGGCGCGGCTGCCGCTGCTGTTCAGCGAGGGCGTGGGCAAGGGCCGGCTCACGCCCGAGCACTTCGTGCGGCTCGCCTGCAGCAACCCCGCGAAGCTCATGGGGCTCTGGCCGCGCAAGGGCGGCATCCACATCGGCGCGGACGCCGACATCGCGCTGTGGGATCCCGCGCGCGAGCGGGTGCTGAGCAACGCCCTGATGCAGCACGCCATAGACTACACCCCCTACGAGGGCATGGCGGTGAAGGGCTGGCCCGTGCGGGTGTTCCGCCGCGGCGAGGAGGTGATGCGCGACGACGAGGTGACCGCCGCCCCCGGCACCGGCCGCTTCCTGCCGCGCGCGCCCTATCCGCTCATCGCCCCGCGCGGCGTGCTGCCCGACGGCTTCCTGCCCGGCGGCTGACGCGCGGCGGTGGACGCGGGGCCGCCCCTTGGCGTAGCTGTCATGAAACGGACAGGGAGTCTGAGCAGATGAAGAGGCGGGAACTCATCGCCGCCGGGGCCGCGCTCGGCCTCGCGGCGCCGGCGCTGGCCCAGGGCGGCTGGCCGCAGCGCGGCGTGCGCGTGATCGTGCCCTTCGCCCCGGGCGGGTCGGTGGACACCATGGCGCGGCTGACGGCGCAGAAGCTGCAGGATCGGCTGGGCCAGCCCTTCGTGGTGGAGAACCGGGCGGGCGGCAACGGCACGGTGGGCGGCATCGCGGTGGCGCAGTCCCCGGCCGACGGCCACACGCTCTGCTTCTCCGCCAGCGTGCAGACGCTCGCGCGCCTCGTCATGCGCAACCCGGGCTATGACCCGCTGACGGATCTCGACCCCATCGCGCGCGTCGGGCAGGGGCCGCTGCTGCTCATCATGGCGCCGCAGCGGCCGCAGACCACGTTGCAGGAGGTGGTGGCGGCCATCCGCGCCAACCCGCGCGACTGGTCCTTCGCCACCTCGGCGCTCGGCGCGGCGGGGCACCTCGCCACCGTGGAGTTCATCCGCCAGATCGGCGTGGATGTGCCCATCGTCTCCTACCGCGGCACCTCGCCCGCGCTGGCGGACCTGTTCACCGACCGCGTGCAGCTCATCTTCGACCCGATGCTCGCCACGCTGCCGCCGGTGCGCGCGAACCGGGTCAAGCCCATCGCCATCACCTCCGCGCGCCGCAGCCCGGCCGCGCCCGATGTGCCCACCACCGCCGAGGGCGGCATGCCCTCGGTCGATCTGCAATCCTGGTGGGGCTACTGGGGCCCGCGCAACACGCCCGAGGAGGTAAAGGCGCGCATGGGCGAGGCCCTGCGCGCCATCATGGCCGAGCCGGACGTGACGGAGCGCACCACCTCGCTCGGCATCGAGGCGCTGTTCGAGGGCGCGCCCCAGTTCGCCCAGTTCATCCGCCGCGACTTCGAGCGCACCCAGGAACTGCTGCGGATCGCCAACGTCCAGCCGGAGTGATCAGCCGAACCGGAGCCGCGTGGCGAGTTCGGCGAGCCGCTCGGCCTCCGCATTGGCGAAGGCGAGGCGCAGATGGCGTTCCTGCCCGGGCCCGAAGAAGGGGCCGGGCAGGGTCATCACGCCCTGCTCGGCGGCCAGGCGCTCGGCGGCGGCGAGCGCGTCCGGCGCCTCGTCCGGCAGGCGCAGATAGGCGAAATAGGCGCCCATCGCGTCCAGCCGCTGGCCCGCGAGCGCGGCGCGGCAGGCGGCCGCGCGGCCTTCCATGATGGCGCGGTTGCCCGCGCGCCACTCCCGCAGCGCCTCGATGGCCCAGGCCAGCACGCGCTGGGCCGGGCGCGCGGGGCAGATCTGCAGCGTGTCGAGGGCTTTCGCGAGCTGCGCCTGGAAGGCCTCGCCCGCCACCACCGCGCCCAGCCGGTGGCCCGGCACGCAATAGGCCTTCGAGAAGCTGTAGAGCTGGACCAGATATTCGGGCCAGGCCCGTGCATCGGCGAAGAGGCCATGCGGTCGGCCCGCCCCTTCGGACAGGAAGTCGCGGTAGGTCTCGTCGAGGATGAGCCAGAGGCCGCGCTGCAGCGCGAGGCGGGCGAAGGCGTGGATCAGCGCGGGCGGATAGACGGCGCCCGTGGGGTTGTTGGGCGTGACCAGAAGGATCGCGCGCGTGCGCGCATCGAGCAGCGCCTCGGCGCGCCCGGGGTCGGGGAGGAATCCGTCCTCGGCGCGGCAGGGCAGGGGGCGTGGCTCCACCCCCGCCATGGAGAGCGCCATGGCGTGGTTGAAATACCAGGGCGTGGGGATGAGGATGTTGTCGCCCGGCGCGGCGATCACCTTCGCCGCCATGGCGAAGGCGAGGTTGCAGCCCGCGGTGATCGCGACATCGGCCGGGCGCAGCGGCGCGCCGTAGCCCGCCGTGAGATCCGCCGCCAGCGCCTCGCGCAGCGCGGCGTCCCCGGCGATGGGGCCATAGCCCGCAAGCGCGCGATCAGCGGCCGCTTCGCCGAGACGGGCCAGCAGCTCCGGGTGCGGCGGATAGCCCGGCACGGCCTGGGTGAGATCGAGCGCGGGGCCGTGCCGCCCGTCATAGCGCGCCGCCCAGGCGCGGGCGGCGGGGATCGGGGGATCGGGCGTGGCGAGGATGGTGGGGGCGAAGCGCATCAGGGATCCTCGACGAGGGGGCGGCCGGTGACATGCCGCCAGTGATGCCACAGCAGCCGCGCCGCGAGAGACCGCGCGGGCGACCACGCCGCGGCCATGGCGGCCAGCGCGCGCGGCGCCGGGCGGGCGGGCAGGGCGAAGAGGTGTTGCGCGGCGTTGGCCAGGGCGATGTCGCCGGCCGGGAAGATGTCGGGCCGCTGCTCGGCGAAGAGCAGATGCACCTCGGCCGTCCAGGGACCTAGGCCGCGCACCGCGCAGAGCATCGCCACCGCCGCCTCGTCCTGCGCGCGGGCCAGCGCGGCGAAGTCCAGCGCGCCCTCGAGGCAGGCGCGGGCCAGCGCGCGCGCATGGGCGGCCTTGGGGCGCGAGAGGCCCGCCGCGCCGCAGAGCGCCGCATCGTCGAGGGCGAGCAGCCCCGCGGGCGTGAGCGCGCCGGGCAGGGCCGAGAGCCGCCGCCAGATCGCGCCCGCCGCCTGGTTGCTGATCTGCTGGCCGCAGATCGTGCGCAGCAGCCCCGCGAAGCCGCGCGGGCGGGTGCGCCAGGGCAGCGGCCCCGCCTGCGCCTCGATCGCGGCGAAGCGGGGCTCGCGCGCGAAGAGCAGCGCGCGCGCGGCGGCGAGGTCTTCGGTCATCGCCCTCCTTCTAGCGCCGGGGCGGGGCTTGCACAGGCCCGCCGCGGGCCGCACCCTGCGCGCAGCACGGAGGAACGCATGGCGCCACGCCCCTACACCCAGGCCGATCTCGACGCGCTCTGCGCCTGGGACACGCCGACCATCTGCAACGCGCTCGAACTCGTGGTTCCCGCCCGCCGCGGCCATGGCTTCACGGTGCGGCCCTTCACCTGCGCGCATCCTTCCATGCCGCCCATCTGCGGGCCCGCGCGCGTGGGCACCATCCGCGCCGCCCACCCCTCGGGCCGGAGCAAGGAGGCCGACCGCGCCGCGCGCATCGGCTGGTACGAGTATGTGGCGAACAGCGACATGCCCACCGTCGTGGTGCTGCAGGACCTCGACGACGTGCCCGGCACCGGCGCCTTCTGGGGCGAGGTGAACACCACCGTCCACAAGGGGCTGAAGGCGCTGGGCTGCGTCACCAACGGCTCGATCCGCGACCTCGACATGGTCGCGCCCGGCTTCCAGCTCCTGGGCGTCGTCAACCCCTCGCACGCCTATGTCCACATCGTGGACTGGGGCCGCCCCGTCAGCGTGCACGGGATGCTGGTGCAGCACGACGAGGTGGTGCACGCCGACCGCCACGGCGCGGTGGTGATCCCGGCCGAGGCGGTGAAGGCCATCCCCGCCGCCATAGACCTGCTCAGCCGCAAGGAGGCGGTGATCCTCGAGATGGCCAAGCGCCCGGACTTCGACATCGGCAAGCTGCGCGACGCGCTGGCGAAGTCCGACGAGATCCACTGACGGCCGCGCCATGCCCTTCGTCGAGGACGGGCCGGCGCCGCGAATCGAGGAAGGCTGGTTCCGCTGGGACCGGCCCCTCGCCTCGGTGAAGCCCGAATGGGTGGACGGCTACCGCCACCTCAACATGGGCTACTACCTCGTCGCCTACGACCTGCAGACCGACCGGCTCTGGCCGCATATCGGCCTGGGCGAGGGGCTGCGCGCAGCGGGGCTCGGCACCTTCGCGGCCGAGGCCTGGCTCGACTACCAGCGCGAGATGACGGAGGCCATGCCCATCGGCGCGGAGAGCATGGTGCTGGCCGCCGACGAGAAGCGCCTGCTGGTGCGCCACCGCATGGTCCACTTCACGGAAGGCTGGACCGCCTCGGAGCACGAGGTGCTCTACCTCTGCGTGGATCTCTCCATCCGCCGCGTCACCCCCTGGCCCGAGGCGCTGCGCGCGCGGCTTCTCGCCCTCGCGACCGGCGCGGCCCCGAAGCGCCTCGCCCTCAGGCGGCGCGGCGCCTGAACAGCGGCCAGAGCAGCGCGAGCGCCGTCATCGCCCAGAGACCCATCGAGACGGGCGAGGCGAGCAGCGCCAGCGCATCGCCGTCCGAGAGGGAGAGGGCGCGGCGGAGGTTGTCCTCCAGCATCCGCCCCAGCACGAAGCCGAGCACGATGGGCACGAGCGGCACGCCGAGCTTGCGCAGCCACCAGCCCAGCACGCCGAAGCCCAGCGCCAGCAGCAGGTCGAAGGCCGAGTTGGACACCGCATAGACGCCCGCGAAGGAGAGCGCGAGCACACCCGGATAGAGCACCGAGGCCGGCACCAGCAGCAGCCGCGCGAAGAGGCCCACCAGCGGCAGGTTCAGCAGCAGCAGCATGACGTTGCCGACATACATGGAGGCGATGAGGCCCCAGGCCACCTCCGGCCGCTGCGCGAACAGCAGCGGGCCCGGGGTGATGGAATACATCAGCAGCGCGCCGAGCAGCACCGCCGTGGTGCCCGAGCCCGGTATGCCGAGCGAGAGCATGGGCACGAGGTTGCCGATCTGCGCCGCGTTGTCGGCCGTCTCGGGCGCCGCCACGCCGCGCAGATCGCCCTGGCCGAAATGTCCGTCCCTCCCGTGCAGCCGCTTCTCGGCCGTGTAGGAGAGGGCGCTGGCCACCGAGGCGCCCGCCCCCGGCAGCACGCCGATCACGAAGCCGATGCCCGTGGCGCGGAGCATCGCCGGCAGGCAGGCCGCGAGCTCGCGCAGCGACAGGCCCTGCCCGCCGCCGAGCTTCGCCGCCTCGGCGCGGACGCGCTGCTCGGCCAGCAGCAGGATTTCGCCGATGGCGAAAAGGCCGATGGCGAGCACGGTGAACTCGATGCCGCCCAGCAGCTCCAGCGATCCCAGCGTGAACCGCTCCACCCCCGTCCCGGAATCCACGCCCACCAGCGCGAGCAGCACGCCGAGGCAGCCCGCCGCCCAGGCCTTGGGCGCGGGCGCGTCGCTGACCGCCCCCAGCAGCGAGAGCGCGAAGGCGATCAGCGCCACATAGTCCGCCGGCGAGAAGGCGACGGCGACCTTCGCGAGCGGCACGGAGAGGAAGGTCATCAGCACCACCGACAGCGTGGCGCCGACGAAGCTGCCGATCCCCGAGACGGCCAGCGCCGCCGCCCCGCGCCCCTGCCTGGCCAGCGGATGCCCGTCGAGCGTGGTGAGCACCGCCGAGGGCTCGCCCGGCATGTTGAGCAGGATGGCGGTGATGCGCCCGCCATAGCCCGAGCCGTAATAGACCGCGGCGAGCAGGATCAGCGCGGATTCCGGCGGCAGCTTCAGCGCGAGGCAGAAGGGCAGCAGCAGCGCGATGGCGTTCAGCGGCCCGATGCCCGGCAGCACGCCGATGGCCGTGCCGATGATGCAGCCGATCAGGGCGAGGAAGAGGTTGTGCGGCGCGAGCGCCACCGCGAAGCCGCCCCCCAGCGCCGCCAGCGCCTCCATCAGCCCAGCACCCCCTTGGGCAGCGGCAGATCGAGCAGCCGGTCGAACAGCGCCCAGAGCACGAGGCTCGTCCCGCCGCCGGTGGCGAGCGCCGGCAGCAGGGGCGCGCCGAAGATCAGCGCCACGAGGGCCGCCAGCAGAGCCGTGGCCGGCAGGAAGCCGAGCGGGACGAGCAGCAGCGCATAGCCCGCCATGGCCGCGATCAGCAGCCAGGGCGCGAGGCGGCGCTCGGGCCAGGGGAAGGGCGCGCCGCGCGCGGGCAGCAGCAGCGCGCCGCAGGCGGCCAGCACCGCCGCGACCGTGGTGGGAAAGCCGCGCGGGCCGAGCGGATCGGCCGCGAAGGGCACCTCGAGCGACTGCGCCGAGAAGCCCGCCGCGGCGGCGAGCATGATCAGCACCGCCCCGAGCAGCCGCGAGGCGGTCATGGCGCCTGCGTCACCAGCCCCACCTCGCGCGCGAGCTGGCGGAACTCCGCCGTGCGGCGCTTCGCCAGCGCCTCGTACTCCGCGCCGAGCAGGTTGAACTCGAACAGGCCCTGGCCGTTGCGCGCCTCGGCCCAGGCGGGGTGGGCGTGCAGGCGACGCAGCGCCTCCACCCAGAAGGCGTAGGCGGCGTCGGGCATCTGCGGCGGGCCGTAGAAGCCGCGGATGATGGGCCAGTCCACCTCCACCCCCTGCTCGCGCGCGGTGGGGATGCCGGCGAAGACACCCGGCAGGCGCTGCGGGGCGAGCACGGCGAGCAGGCGGATTTCGCCGGCCTCGAGCTGGCCGCGCACCTCGCTCGCATCGCCGGGGAAGACCTGGATGTGCCCGCCCAGCAGCGCCGCCATGGCCTGGCCGCCGCCCTCGAAGGGCACGTAGCGCAGCCGGCGCGGATCGGCCCCCGCGGCGCGCGTCACCAGCGCGGCCTTGTGCCAGTCCTGGCTGCCCACCGCGCCGCCCGCGCCCATGGGGACGGAGGCGGCGTCGGCGCGCAGCGCGGCCACGAGGTCGCCCAGCGTGGCGAAGCGGCTGTCGCGCCGCACCGCGAGCACGCCGAAATCCGCGCCGATGGCGCCGATCCAGCGCACGTCGTTCTCGCCGAAGCGGCCGAAGCGCCCCTGCGCCATGTTGACCCAGGAGCCGGTGGAGACGGCGACGATCACATTGGGGTCGTTTCGCCGCTGCGCGTTGATGTGGTTGATCGCCACCGCCCCGATGCCGCCGGGCATGTTCTGGGTGCGGATGGCGGGCCCGACGATGCCGAGTTCGTTGAGCATGCGCGTCGTCAGGCGGCAGGTGAGGTCGAAGCCGCCGCCCGGCGCGGCGGGGGCGATGCATTCGGGGTTCTGCGGCGCGAAGCCCTGCGCCGCAGCGGCGGCGGGAAGCAGGGCGGCGGCGGCGAGCAGCGCGCGGCGGTGCATGGTCGTGTCCTCTCCCGATGAGCGTCAGGCGGCAATGCGGTCGATGTGGTCGCGCAGGCGATACCAGCGCCCCACGATGGGCAGGATCCAGTCGGGGTTGCCGTTGTAGAGGGGGCGCGCGGGGAAGGGCAGCCCGTCGAGGGCGAAGCCGGCATTGGCCGCGCCCGCCATCTTCAGCGCCGCGTTGTGGCCGAGCCAGCTTGCCATCGCCACGCCGCTGCCCTGGCAGCCGGCGGCGTAGTGCACGCCCCCCTCCACGCCCAGATGCGGCAGGTGGTCGAAGGTCATCGCCACCTGGCCGGCCCAGGCATGGGTGAGGCGCACCCCGGCGAGTTCGGGAAACACCGCGCGCATCATCGCGTGCAGCCGCGCCGCGGCGGCCTCGAGGCTCTGAAGGCCGAAACCGGCGCGTCCGCCCCAGAGCAGGCGCCGCCCGTCCGGCGAAGGGCGGAAGTAGTTCAGCACGCGCTTCGTGTCGCTGACCATGCGCCGGTTGGGGAACAGCGCCTCGATGCGCGCCTCGCCGATCTCCTCGGTGGCGATGATGGTGCTGCCCACGGGAATGAGGCGGCGCGTCAGCCAGGGCATGGGCCCGCCGCGCGAGTAGCCGTTGGTGGCCATCAGCACCGCGTCGGCGCGCAGCTCCCCCGCGCCGGTGTGCAGGCGGAAGCCCGCGCCCTCGTGCGAGAGGGCGGCGACGCGCACCCCGTCCACCAGATGCGCCCCGGCGCGCTCGGCGGCGGCGGCCAGGCCGCGGGCGTGTTTGCCGGGGTGCAGGCTTCCCGCCCCCTCCGCGAAGAGGCCGCCATGGTAGTGGTCGCTGCCCAGGAAGGCGCGCTGCTCCCCGCGCGGGACGATGCGCGCGGGCAGGCCCGAGATCTCCTCGATGCGCGCGCGGTTGCGCGCCAGCGCCTCCAGGTGGCGCGGCGTCCAGGCCGCGACGAAACGGCCGCAGCGCACATAGTCGCAGGCGATTCCCTCGCGCGCGATCAGCTCCTCGATGAAGGGGAAGCTCGCGCCGCAGGCGCGCGCGATCTCGGCCGCGCGCTCGGGGCCGAAGTTCCGCTCGAGCGGCCCGCGCGCCACCTTGAGCCCGCCCGAGACCATGCCGCCATTGCGCGAGGAGGCGCCCCAGCCGATGCGCTCGGCGTCCAGCACCACCACCTCGTGGCCGAGGCGCGCGAGGGTGAGCGCGGCCGAGAGCCCGGTGTAGCCGCCGCCCACGACAGCCACGCGGGTGCGCGCGGGCAGGGCGGCCTCGCGCCGCGGCGGCTCCGCCGCCTCCCACCAGTAGGGCCGCGGCTGGAACTCCGGCGCGAAGATGCTTCCGCCCATGGCCGCGTGCCTCCCTTCCTGCCCGGCGCGTGAGCGTGCCACGCGCGCTTCGGGGGCCGGAAGGGGGGGCGTGCCGGTTGACGCGAGGGGCGCGAGCAGGAAGCATTCCGCACGAAGCGACGAGGGGGCGGGTTTGGCGGCGGAGATCATCCTCACGGGCGGCGCGGTGTTCCGCGGCCTGGCGGCGGGCATGGCGCAGGCGCTCGCCATCGCTGGCGGCAGGGTGATCGCCGCCGGAACGGATGAGGAGATCGAATCGCTCGCCGGCCCCGGTACGCGGCGCGTGGCGCTGGACGGGCGCATGGCGATCCCGGCCTTCCACGAGGCGCACATGCACCTGCTGCCCTTCGGGCTCGGCCTCGCCATGGTGAACCTGCGCGCGGAGGAGGTGCGCTCGCTCGAGGAGATGCGCCGGCGCCTGCGCGCGGCGGCCGAGCGCACCCCGCGCGGGGAATGGGTGCTGGGGCGCGGCTACGACCACGCGGCGCTGGACATCGCCCGCCACCCGACGGTGGCGGAGCTCGACGCCGCCGTGCCCGACCATCCGCTCTTCATCATGCGAAGCTGCGGCCACATGGGCGTGGCCAACAGCGCCGCCCTGCGCGCGGCCGGCATCGGCCACAACACGCCCGACCCCGAGGGCGGCGTGATCGAGCGACGGGACGGCGCGCTGACCGGGCTGATCCAGGAGCGCGCGCTCACCCTCATCAAGGCCGCGATTCCCGCGCCCGACACGGCGCGCATGGTGGAGGCGATCGAGGCGGCCGGGCGGCGGCTCGCCGCGCTCGGCTTCGCCTCCGCGACCGACATGAACGTCGGCATGACGGCGGACATGGCCGAGGTGGCGGCCTATGCCCGCGCCGCCGAGGAGGGGCGCTGCCTGCAGCGCATGTGGCTGGTGCTCGCCGGCAACCCCGAGGGGATCGCCGCCGAGGCCTGGGCGGCGGGGATGCGCCCCTGGCGGCCCGGCGACGACCTCGACGCGCTGCTGCGCTGGGGAGCGGTGAAGGTGTTCGCCGACGGCTCGGCCGGCGGGCTGACGGCGGCCTTCTTCGACCCCTACCTGGCGGGGAACACCACCGGCGTCCTGACCTTCCCGACCGAGACCATGCACGCGCTGCTCGCCGCCTATCACGCGCAGGGCTGGCAGCTCGACATCCACGCCATCGGCGATGCGGCGATCGAGCAGGTGCTGAGCGGCATGGAGGCGCTCGGCGCCACGCCCGAGCGGCGCCACCGCATCGAGCATTGCGGCTTCGTCACGCCCGCGCAGCGGCGGAGGATGCTGGCGCGCGGCATCCTGCCCGTGCCGCAGCCCGTGTTCATGTACGAGTTCGGCGACCTCTATCGCCGCAACCTCGGCCCCGCGCGCGCCGACCGCGCCTATCCGATGAAGACCTGGCTCGAGGAGGGGCATCACCCGAGCGCCTCCTCGGACTGCCCCGTCTCCACCGTGGATCCCTTCGCGAACCTGTTCGCCATGCTCACGCGGCGCACGAACCGGGGCACGGTGATGGGGCCGGAGGAGCGGCTTTCCCTGGCCGAGGCGCTGCACTGCTACACCTGGGGCGGCGCCTACAGCAGCTTCGCCGAGACGCGCCGCGGCGCCCTCGCGCCGGGGATGGACGCCGACATCGCGGTGCTCTCGCGGGATCTGACGACGCTCGCGCCCGAGGAGATCCTCTCGGTGCAGGCGGACCTGACGCTGCGCGGGGGCCTGCCCATCTTCGACCGGCACGGGGAGCTCGCCTGATGCTGCGCCACGCGCTGCACCGCTTCCTCCTCGCCGTGCCCGTGCTGCTCGGAGTGCTGCTCATCGGCTTCCTGCTGATGCAGGTGGTGCCGACCGACCCCGCGACGGTGCGCGCCGGCCCGCAGGCGACGCAGGAGGTGATCGCGGAAATCCGCCGCGAGCTCGGCCTCGACCAGCCCATCTGGGTGCAGTTCGGCCTCTACATGTGGCGGCTGGCGCAGGGGGATCTCGGCGTCTCCATCATCAACAACGTGCCGGTGACGCAAGAGCTCGGCGCCACCATCGGCCCGACGCTGGAGCTGATGCTCGCCTCGCTGGTCTGGTCCATCCCCTCGGGCATCCTGCTTGGCACGGTCGCGGCCTACTGGCGCGGCTCCCTGCTCGACCGCGCGATCATGGCGGTGAGCGTGGCGGGCGTGTCGGTGCCGGTGTTCTTCCTCGGCCTGGTGCTGATCTGGTTCGTGGGCTTCCAATGGCAGCTCCTGCCCTTCACGGGGCGGGCGGGGCCGCTGTGGACGCTGGAGGGGCTGCGCGCCATCATCCTGCCCGCGGTCACGCTGGGCGGCGTCTTCGTCGGGCCCGTGGCGCGCATGACGCGCACCGCGGTGGTGGACGCGCTGGGTGCCGAGCATGTGCGCACCGCCCGCGCCAAGGGGTTGAGCGAGCGCCTCGTCGTGCTGCGCCACGCGCTGCGCAACGCGCTGATCCCGGTGGTCACGCTGATCGGGCTGCAGATCGGCTTCCTGCTGGGCGGCGCGGTGGTGACGGAGACCATCTTCTCCTGGCCCGGGGTGGGGCGGCTTGCGGTCGGAGCCATCCTCTCCTCGGATTTCCCGATGGCGCAGGGCACCATCATCGTTCTCTCGGCCGGCTTCATCGTGATCAACCTGGTCGTGGACCTGCTCTATGCGGTGCTCGACCCGCGGGTGCGTCAGTCGTGAGCGCGACCGCCGCCCCCGCCGCCCTGCCCGAGGCGCCGCGCCGCCCCTCGCCGCTGCGCATGCTGCTGCGCGACGTCGCCGCGGCCGTGAGCCTCGTCTTCGTGGCGCTGGTGGTGCTGGCGGCCCTGTTCGCGGACGTGATCTCGCCGCGCGATCCTTTCGCGACCGACCTGATGGCGATCATGCAGCCGCCCTCGGCGCAATACTGGCTGGGAACGGACGGGCAGGGCAGGGACATCCTCTCGCGTATGATCCACGGGCTGCGGGTGACGCTGGGCATGGGCCTCGCCTCGCTGCTCGCGGGCGGGGCGCTGGGCGCGCTGATCGGCTTCATGGCGGCCTTCTACAAGCGGCTGGACGGGCCGCTGATGCGGCTGATGGACATGCTGCTGAGCTTCCCCGCCATCCTGTTCGGCCTCGCGCTCGCCGCCATCTTCGGCCCCGGGCTGGTCAGCGTCGTCATCGCGCTCTCCATCGCCACGGTGCCGCTGATGGCGCGCATCGTGCGCGGGGCGGCGCTGGTGGTGATGGGCCTCGACTACATCGAGGCGGCGCGCGCCATCGGCATGAGCGACGCGCGGCTGATCCTGCGCCATGTGGCGCCGAACTGCCTCTCGCCGATCTTCGTCTTCGCCACGCTGCGGCTGGGGCAGGTGATCCTGCTCGGCTCCGCGCTCTCGTTCCTCGGGCTGGGGGCGCAGCCGCCCACGGCCGAGCTCGGCGCCATGGCCGCGCAGGGGCGGAACTTCCTCTTCATCGCGCCGCACATCAGCGTCATCCCCTCGCTCGGGATCTTCGCGATCGTGCTCGCCTTCAACGTGCTGGGGGACGCGCTGCGCGACGCGCTCGACCCCAGGCTGCGCATCTGAGAACACAGGGAGACAGGGCATGAACACGTCATGGAAGCGCGCGGTGCTGGGGGGGCTTGCGGCGCTCGGCCTCGCGGGGGCGGCGTCGGCGCAGACCCAGCCGCGCAACCAGATCACCATCATGCGCGAGATCGACAGCGACCGCTACGATCCGCACCGCTCCACCGCGCTGGCGGCGGGCGAGGTGATCTCGATGCTCTCGGACACGCTCGTCAACCTCGACTTCGACATGCGCACCGTGGTGCCCGGCCTCGCCGAGCGCTGGGAGGTGACGCCCGACGGCCTCACCTACACCTTCCACCTGCGCAGCGACGTGACCTTCTGCGACGGCAAGCCCTTCACCGCCGCCGACATGGCCTTCAGCCTGAACCGCTGGATCGGCCGCACCACGCCGCGCGTCACCTCGCCCGTTGCCTGGCGCGCCGGCGACGTGAAGGAGATCCGCGCCAGCGGCCCGCACACGCTGGTCTATGAGCTGAACCGGCCCCATTCGGAGCTGCTGCCCAACCTGGCCCTCTTCTTCGGCGTCGCGGTGGACCCCGCAACGGTGGAGCGGCTGGGCGAGAATTTCGGCGTGCAGGGCTTCAACGGCACCGGCCCCTTCTGCTGGGTGAGCTGGACGCCGCGCAACGAGATGGTGCTGCAGCGCCACCCCAACTAC
>JBKBSR010000345.1:0-3211 GCA_046291055.1 Roseococcus sp. | reverse complement strand
AGTTCCCCGCCGGGCGGGTGGAGATGCAGGGCCATGAGGCCGGGGTGGCGGCGCACAAGGCCGGCCCGCTGCTCGGCCTGTCGCTGCACACCGGCAACTGGGAGCTGCTGGGGGCGGCGCTGCGCGAGCTCGGCGTGCCGCTCTCCTCTTTCTACGAGGAGGCGGAGAGCCCCGGCGCGACGCGCGTGCTGCGCGCGCTGCGCGGGCGGCTCGGCGTGCGGCTGCTCGAACCCACCCTCGCCGGCGTGCGCCAGGGGCTCAGGGAGCTGCGCGAGGGCCGGGTGGTCGCGGTCTTCGGCGACGAGGCGCGGGCGGGGCGGCTGATGGCGCCCTTCTTCGGCCGACCGCCGCACACCCGCGGCAACCTCGCCGTCGCCGCGCGGCTGGCCCGCGCCGCCGATGCGGTGATCGTCGTGAACCAAGTGCTGCGCCTGCCCGGCAACCGTTTCCGCGTCGTGTTCCACCCCCCGCGCCGCCTGCCCCCGCGCGCCGAGACGGGCGAGGCCGGGCTGCTGGCCGATGTGGCGCTGCTCAACGACTGGATCGAGCCCGCCATCCGCCCCCATCTCGACCAGTGGTATTTCCTGGATGACGCGCTCGACTGAGCCGCGCCTGCTGCTCGACCTCTCGCGCCTGCTCTGGCGGGGCGCGCGGCGGGCGCCGGGCGGCATTGACCGTTTCGAGGCGCTCTTCGCCGACCACCTGCTGCGCCATGACCCGGAGGCGGGCTTCGTCTTCACCGATGGCGGAGTGGTGCGGCTGCTGCCGCGCGGGGTGGCGGTGGAGGTGGCGGGCGGGGCGCTGGCGCGCTGGGCGGGGCGGGAGGGGGATGCGGGTTGCCGGCGGGTTGCCGCCCATCTCGCGGGCGAGGCGCGGGCGCTGCCGCCCCTGCGTCTCGCCCCCGGCGAGGGCCGGCCGGGCCTTGCCGAGCGCCTCTCCTGGGCGCTGGCCGACCTGCGTTTCCGCCCGCGCCGCGCGCCCGTGCTGGGGACGGAGGCGCTGGCCGGCGCCGTCTATGTGAACCTCTCGCACCGCAACCTGGACGATCCGCGGCTGATCGCCGCCCTCGCGCCCGCGCGCGCGCGCCTCGCGCATCTGCACGACGACATCCCGCTGCGCCGGCCCGAGTTCGCGGTGCCCGGGCTGAGCGAGGCCTTCGGGCGGATCTTCGCCCATCTTGCGGCGGGCGGCTTCGCGCTGACCACCAACTCGCGCGATTCGGCGGCGCGCATCGCCGGGACGGCGGCGGCGCGGGGCCTCGCGCTGCCGCCCGCGCGCCCCATGCCGCTGCCCCTGCCGCCCACGCTGCGCGGCCCCGTGGAGAGGGTGCGCCCTGCGCGGCCCTTCTTCGTCGCGGCCGGGCTGTTCACGGCGCGCAAGAACCTCGGCACGGTCATCGCGGCGGTGCGGCGGCTGCGCGAGCGGCGCGAGGTGGACCTCGTGCTGGTCGGCGCAGCCGGGGCCGATGCCGCGGCCGCGCTGGCCGGCCTCGCCGGGCTGCCCTGGCTGCGCCGGGCTGCGGGGCTGAGCGACGCCGCGCTGCGCCGCCTGCTCGGCGCGGCCAGCGCGCTGCTCGCCCCCTCGCTGGAGGAGGGCTTCGACTACCCGGCGCAGGAGGCGCTGGCGCTCGGCGTGCCGGTGCTCGCCTCCGACATCCCGGTGCACCGCGAATACCTGGGCGGGCATGCGCGGCTGCTGGCGGCAGAGGCGGTGGAGGACTGGGCGGCGGCCATGGCGGCGCTGCTGGAGGAGGGGCCGCAGGCCGAGGCGCGCGCCCTGGCCGCCGCCTGGGATGCCCCGGCGGCCGAGGCGCGCTGCGCCGCGCTGGCCGCCTATGCGCGGGCGCTCAGCGCCGGAACAGGCTGAACAGGGTGCGGAAATCGAGCACCGACTTGAGATCCTTCGCCGGGAAGCTCAGCGTGCAGCGCTCGCCGGCCCCGTTGAAGAACTCGAGGCGGATCCGCCCCTCCACCGTGCCGGCATAGCGCACCCGCTCGCCCTGGAAGCGGTCATTCTCCTGCGGGGCGCTGAAGCTCACCTCGCTGCGGAAGGGGAGGGTGTCGGACATGGCGATCCCTTCGCGCGGGTCGGGGCGTGGCGGAACGGGAGGGGGATGGTGCCCAGGGCCGGAATCGAACCAGCGACACTGCGATTTTCAGAACTGTAAAACACGTTGTTTCTCTAGTCCTGGCCCGTGTATTCTGTGGTGTTTTCACAATCTCATCACACGGAGGCACAAAATGGCGACTGTTCGAGAGCTGAAAAATACTAGGGGCGCGGCCCCACGTTGGCAAGCCATGGTGCGCAGGGGAGGGCATGCACTCTCCAGGACCTTCCCCGACCGGAAGAGGGCCGAGAAATGGGCGAAGGATGTGGAAGCGGCCATCTCTCTCGATTGCATCAAAACCCCCTTCAACCGGGAAGATTGGCTACCGAAAACGGCGGCCAAATCCGACATGGCATGGCGACACATTGGCGACGCGTCGCCGCACCCAACCCCGTCCTGGACGGTTGGACGTGCGTTGGACCAATACTTTACAGAGGTCGGCCAATGGAAGGCCAGCCCACAGCAGGAACGCACACGAACAAAGCATTTGAAAGCGAGCCTTGGCCACATTCGCCTGGCCGCCCTGAAGCCCGAGGACGTGCAAAAGCACATCAACAACCGAAAGGCGGCGGGGAAGTCTCCGGCAACCATCCGCCTCGAAGTGATGCAACTGCGGGCGATGTGGAAGTATGCCCAACTCGTTACAGGCGCAGGGTGGGGCCTGGACCTCGGTCACGCTCATCCGTGTGCCGGCATCGCGCTGGACCCCGTGGATAACAGGCGGAATCGCAGGATGCAGGACGCAGACCAAGAAATGGGCATCGAAGCGGAAGAACATCGCATCCGCCGCGCCATCATGTCCCTGGACATTCCCGACATGGCCGAGGTCCTGGACGTGTTCGAGGTCGGACTGAGCACGGCCATGCGGCGAAGCGAGATTTTGAGCCTGACCACGAGCGAACTGAAGCGCGAGGGCGGCCTGAACATCGTCGAAAAGCTGAGGCACAAGACCATGCGCTATAATCACCCGCGCCGCATCGTGCTCCCCGAGGTCGCGGCGGATATCCTGCGGCGGCGACGGGTAGCGGCTGGCGAGGATGGACGGCTCTTTTCCATCAAGGCAGACAGGTTCCGGCACTATTTCCGCAAGGCGTGCACTATGGC
>JBKBSR010000344.1:0-3225 GCA_046291055.1 Roseococcus sp. | reverse complement strand
AATGATTCGGTGGCGACCGAGGAGATCCGCTTTGGCGACAATGACCGGCTGGCGGAGCGCGCCGCCCCGGCGCGCAACCCCTGCGTGCGGGGCTTCGCCGCCGAGGGCGAGGGCGGCGGCGCGACGAGCGCAAGCCGCCTCGCCGCGCGCCGCGCCCGCGCCGTGGCGCTGGAACTGGCGAAGCTCGGCGTGGAGCGCGACCGGGTGCGCGCCGAGGCCCGCACCCGCGGCTTCGCCTCGGGCGGCGTGGACCGCCGGCCCGGCGCGCGCGTCATCCTCCTGCCCGCGGAGCGCGACCCCGCATGATCGCCGCCCTGCTCGTCCTGCTGCTGCTGGCCCTGCCCGCGGCGGCGCAGCCCGAGAGGCCCGGCGAGGCCCCGCCCGGCAAGCCCGCGGGCCCGCCCTCGGCCGAGGCGCAGGGGCCGCGCGACATCATCATCCGCAACCGCAGCGACTCCGTGCTGCGTTCGATCTTCGCCATCGAGCCCGGCCAGCGCGGCCCGGGGCGGGACAGGCTGGGGGCGGATGTGATCCCCTCCGGGCGCGACTATCCGCTGCGCCTCGGCCCCGGCCCCTGCCGCATCGAGCTGCGCGCCGTCTTCGAGGATGGCGGGGCCGAGACGCGCGCCATCGACGCCTGCCGGGTGGGCGAACTCGTCTTCGACGACCGCGACGCGCGCGCGGTGGAGATCGTGAACAACACGGATTTCGACCTGCGCGAGCTCTACCTCTCCCGCCCCGGCGCAGTGGGGCCGGACCGTCTGGGCGCGAACATCGTGCCGGCGAACGACAGCCTGCGCATCCGGCTGCGCGGCGAGAGGGAATGCGCCTTCGAGGCGCGCGCCGTGTTCCAGGGCGCCCCGCGCGAGGAGAGCCAGCGCGTGGACATCTGCGCCACCCCGCGCATCGTCTTCGGCGACGCCTCCATCCCGCTGCGCGAGCTGCCGGTGGTGAACCGCAGCCCGCGCGTGCTGGTGCAGCTCTACGCCACCACCGGCGCGGAATGGGGGCCGGACAGGCTGGGCGTGAACGTGCTGCGCCCGGGCCAGGGCTTCCTGCTGCGCATCCGCACCGCCGAATGCCGCGTCCGGCTGCGCGCCCTGTTCGACGACCGCCGCAGCGAGGAGCGCGAGGCGGTGGATGTCTGCGCGCCGCAGGAGGTGGCCTTGGGCGCGCCGCGCCGCGTCACCCTCGCCCACGCGCATGGGCGCGCCGTGCGCGAACTCTACCTCTCCGCCGTGGAGGAGGACGACTGGGGCCCCGATCGCCTCGCCGGCGCGCCGCTCGCCCCCGGCCAGAGCCGGGAGTTCGAGATGGCCGGCGGCTGCCGCGCCGACATCCGCGTGGTGTTCGACAACGGCAACGCCGAGGAACTGCGCGAGGTGGACATCTGCGCCCGCCCCGCGATCACCATCCGCCCCGGCTGGACGGTGGAGTGATGCGGGCGGCATGTGACGCCGCCCGTATCGCGCGCAGGGTTGGCGCCGCCCGACGCGGCGAGCCGCGTCGGGGCCCGGTGTGGCGGCTGCGCGCCAGAACACGGGCATACCAGCGGCCGCGCCGTTTTCGCACGGGTCAAGAACAGCGGCCGCTGGTATGAACCCCCTCACTCCGCGCGGATGTTGGCCGCGCGGATCACCGCCTCCAGCTCCGCCGTCTGCGCGGCGATGAAGGCGGCGAAGGACTCCGGCGTGCCGCCGACCACGATGGCCCCCATCTCGCGCCAGCGCCCGCCGATCTCGGGCTCGCGCAGGGCCGCATCCACCGCGGCCGAGAGGCGCTGGACGATCTCGCCCGGCACGCGCGCGGGGCCCGCCAGGCCGAACCAGGCGCCGAAGACGAAGCCGGGCAGCCCGGCCTCGGCCGTGGTGGGCACATCGGCGATCTGCGGCAGGCGCTGCTCCGTCGCCACCGCCAGGGCGCGAAGCTGCCCGCCCGCGATCTGCGGCAGGATGTTGGGCAGGTTGTCCACCATCAGGTCGATGTTGCCGGCGATCAGGTCCGTCACCGCCGGGGCGGCGCCGCGATAGGGCACATGGGTGATGTCCACCCCCGCGCGGCGGTTCATGATCTCGAGGGCGAGGTGCAGCGAGGAGCCGTTGCCGGCCGAGCCCGCGCGCAGCCCGCCCGGGCGTTCGCGCGCCGCCGCCAGCATCTCGGCGAGGCTGCGCCAGGGGCGGGCGGGGCTCACCACCACCACCTTGGGCGTGTTCACCAGCAGCGAGACGGGCGCGAAGGCGGTGCGCGTGTCATAGGGCATGGCGGCGAAGAGGAACTGGTTCGCCGCCAGCGGCCCGATGGAGCCGAGCAGCCATGTGTAGCCGTCGGGCGCGGCCTTCGCCACGAAGTCGGCGGCGATGTTGCCGCCCGCGCCGGCGCGGTTCTCCACCACGAAGGGCTGGCCCAGCACCGCCTGCAGCCGCGCCGCCAGCGGCCGGGCGAGCTGGTCCGCGAGGCCGCCGGGCGGGAAGGGGATCACGAAGCGCACAGGCCGGCCGGGCCAGGCCTGGGCGAGGGCCGCGCCCGGCAGCAGCAGGGCGGGGGTGGCGAGCAGCGCGCGTCGCAGCATGGTCACTTCGCCTTCTGGTAGAGGTGGGGGATGGCGCGATCCACGATCACGTCCAGCAGCATGGGCCTGGGCGTGGCGAAGCTCTCGGCCAGCGCGGCCTCCAGCGCCGCCTCGGTCTCGACGCGCCGGCCCGGGCAGCCCATGCCGCGCGCCAGCGCGGGAAAATCCAGCCCCTCGACCTCGATGCCCGGCGCGCCCTGCACGCCCAGCACCTGCGAGAAGCTGCGCATGGCGCCGTAGCCGCCATTGTTCACCACCACGATGGTGAGCGGCAGGCCGAGCTGCACCGCGCTCCAGACGGCCTGGATGGAATACATCATCGAGCCGTCCCCGATGACGGCGACGACGCGGCGGCGCGGCTCGGCCAGCGCCACGCCCACCGCCGCGGGCAGGGAGTAGCCGAGCCCGCCCGAGGCCATGGTGTAGAAGCCCCCCCAGCGGGTGATGGGCAGGTGGCGCTGCAACGCCGGCCGGTGCGAGGGCGCCTCCTCCACCACGATCGCCTCCGCCGGCATGGCGCGGCGGAGGGCGGCGAAGAGCCGCTCGGCCGGCAGGGGCGTGGCCGGGGGCGGGAGCGGCGCGGGCGCGCGGGGCGGCGGGGCGGGGCGCGCGGCCTGAGCGGGCAGCAGGGCCGCCAGCGCGGGCAGGGCGAAGCG